>DATDGE010000184.1:0-4589 GCA_036522255.1 Nitrososphaerales archaeon
CGGTATGTTTAAAAACCTTTGGCCATTTTGGCGTGTTTTGTAGTCCTCTTTTGGCTCTAAAGAGCCCAACTTCACCCCTATTTTGAATACAGGTGTGAAAACCGAATCCAGTACTCCCAACGTCCATCTTTGCGGCCTAAGACGATAGAGTGGGCTGAAATACTACCCTGACAATGGCGGCGCGTGCGTTTCGTCGATTCACACCTACATCTTGACGGCTCCCCGGGAGGGGACGAAGTTCGCGATGCCTCAGGTCTCGACATGTTGCTATTTTGTTGCGGGGTGGACAAGGCGACCTCCGCTGAAACGCTCAGGACGGCAGCTCAACACCCTGGGCAGGTCAGGGCCTTCGTGGGAACTCATCCGTCTGAGTCCGAAACAGAGCCTGACCTCAGGTGGCTGTCGACGGGTTTGAAGGCTGCCTCCGGGGTGGGGGAAATCGGCCTCGATCCGAAGTATTCAGGAATCGGGCTGGAGAGTGTCCAGAGGAAGGTGTTCATCAGGCAACTTGAGGCTGCCCGCGGAGAGGGCAAGCCGGTTCAGGTCCATTCCAGAGGGGCGGAGCGTGAGTGCTTAGGGATACTTGAGAACATCGGGCCGGAAAGTGTCCTCATGCACTGGTTTCAGGAAGAGGCCCTTCTCGGCGAGCTAATGGACAGAGGTTACTTCATCTCGTTCGGGCCCGCTCTGATTAACTCGAGGAAATTGCAGAGGATGGCGGCAAAGTGCGATCCCAGGTCCGTGCTGGTCGAATCCGACTCACCGGTAAGCTATCGCCCCCTGGGTGGTGTTCACGGGACGTCTCTCATTCCTTCGGTTGTTTTCAAACTCGCTGAGCTGTGGGGACATACTTTCGAGGAAACAAGGGTTCTTACCGCCGGGAATGCACTGAGGTACATCGGAACAGTCGAGAAAGGTTAATCATGTCACCGCCGCGGGCCTGAAGAAAGTTGGACCGTACCCGGAGCCTTTCAGAGCAGATTTTGGAAGGGCACCCTGAAGCCTTCGGGTCGGACTTCGAAATGAACAAGAAAGCGCTTGAGGAGCTAGCGATAATACCCTCAAAGCAGCTAAGGAACCGCATGGCAGGGTACATCGCGAAGAAGCTGAAGGCAGAATCCGTCGGGAATGAAGAACCCTCAGGTGACGACAAACAGGAGTAGGACTTGGCCCTGGACGTCGCAGGGTTTGGTCTAGGCATTCGCTCCACGGAATCTCTCCTCCCACATGAGGAAACGATCCAATCCCATGTGGAGAGCCTAGCGACTGAAATGGAGCGCGATGGCGTGCAGAAAGACCCGATAATCGTCGACCGAGTCAGCGGAACAGTTCTCGACGGCATGCACAGGCTAGCCGCGTTCTCTCGCCTTGGAATTGCAAAAGCAGCATGTTGCTCGGTCGACTATGGATCGAAGTCAGTGACCCTGAGCAGAT
This sequence comes from Nitrososphaerales archaeon, assembly GCA_036522255.1. Taxonomy (GTDB): domain Archaea; phylum Thermoproteota; class Nitrososphaeria; order Nitrososphaerales; family Gagatemarchaeaceae; genus UBA183. The sequence continues at coordinate 1,435 of DATDGE010000184.1, forward strand.
GGGCGAGGGTCTATTCTTTGCCCCGAGGTGATTCTTACGCATCGACACTTGAATCTGTGTCAATAACTCGCAGAGTCTCTCCGGCCGACGCACTCGAGGCCCTGGGACACAAGGAAGTCGGACTTGCCGTCTTAACTTCTGATGCGGCTTATCTGCCAACACGATTTACGGACATGATGACGACCTTCGAGCTAGTCCTCGGATTGGATTCGTTTTCAGAGAAACAAGGGTGGAAAAGGGGCTTTGTTCCTGAGGAAGACCTGGACTTCTCGTTGCAAGAGAAGAGGAACATTGTCATCCTGGTCCAGAAGCTCACCAAAGAGGACGTCGTCTCCGCCGCGAAGAACAGGAATCTCTTCCCTTGCAAGACAACCATGCACCAGATCGACCCGAGGCCCGTCGCCGTCAATTTTCCCCTTGCAGAACTCAACGTCGCGACCACGGAGGCGCTCAGGGAACTTCTGAAAGGCAAGCGTGAGCGCCTGTTGCCGGCTGATTCGGTTTACGGCGGGAGAAGGTATAAGGAGCGTTTGTTGCTCCTCAACCCTGCTTGATCAGTGTACGCTGTCTCGGCCACATCCAGACGAGTGTCGGCTCAGGAGAAGTGTCCCTCGAAGGGCCGGAGCTTGAAGCCTCAGAGATCGTGGAGCGACTGAGGATTATGTCGGGCAAGGAGGACCCAGGGTTTACCAAGTTCAACACCCTGGTGATGGTGGAGTCTGGGGAGGCCTTCGTGACCGCTTCCCTGCGCAGAGTAGTGAAGGATGGGGAGAAGGTCGTCCTGATCCCCTTTTCGCACGGCGGTTGACATCATGAAAGTCTTTGCAAAGGCGTATGTCTGCGAGGGAGACGTGAGCCCTGATGAGACCAAGTTGGAACTCGCTTCCTTGAACCCGGGGTCAATCGTCCAAACAGGGAGGGCCAAATCAGCTGAGAACGAATTCTTCCTGGAGATGCTGGCGGCGCAGACCTTGCGCGCGGGGTCAGTCGGAAGCCTTCTCGCCAAGAAACCGGAGATGGACTTCCTCCTGAGGCTCGCAGGGACAACTCAAATCTCCAAGGCGATCAAACAATACGGCTCAACGAAGGGTGAGCCCTTCCTGATCGTTGTCGCTGGCCCAAGGGAAATCAAGAGTTCCAAGTCGGTCAGAGCCACCGAACTCCCGCGCAGAAAGTTGTCGAAGAAGGAGTTGGACAGAATCGAAGGTGCCGCCCTGCTGAGCGCCCTGAGGCCCTAGGTCGCCCTTTTCAGCTTCTGGATGCTGACGATTTCACGCGGAGAAATTACCGAAACTCCGGAGTATTCGCCGAAGACTTCCAGGAGGACGATTTTGTCAGGAGAGTCCAGGTTCACCTTCCTGTCGACCGCGTCAGCGATGGCATCGATGAGTTCCTTCTCCGAGTAGGGCGAATCTCTTGCTTCGATGGTTATCCTGAAAGTCTCTGCTGGGCCGATAACCGAGGAGAGTTCCTTTACGGCCTTGACTATGGCGTTGATCTTCGTGTCGACGACCTTGTCAACCGGGATTATTCGCATGATGAACCTCACCTTGAAGGGTTCGGACTTGACAAAATCCGTGATGAAAGTAAGGAGGGGTTTCGGGTTCTCCACGTTCACTTCGATTATTCCGTCGTAGGCTGACCTGTCTATGGTTAGTTTTCGAATGCCTGAGAGGAGGGCAATTTCCTTGAATTCCGCCGACGCCCTGGCTTCCAGTCCCTTCGCCGAGGTGACAATGAGGTTCATCGGCGCTTCGTCTCCTCTCTGACCCCGATGGGACCGGTTCTTAAGATTGTGACCTCGTCTCCGACGACGAGAGCGACCGTGGACTCTTTTCCGATGATGGGGCCTCCATCAAGGATCAAGTCCACTGAATCACCGAGTTGGGTCGCTGCTTCCTGAGCGGTCCGCGCAGATTGTTGGCCTGAGAGGTTCGCGCTTGTACCGGTCAACCACCCGCCGCAGGCTGAAATTAGCTTGACGCAGCCCCGATGTGCAGGCACCCTTACTCCAAGATTTCCAGTGCCCTGTGTGAGAATCGAGGGTAACCGTTTCTTGGTAGGCGCCACTAGGGTAAGAGCACCTGGCCAATGGTCGCGAGCTAACTCAATCCCCCTCGCACTCAATTCAACTAGCTCTGCTGCCTTCGGCAGGGAAGAGCAGAGAATAGGAACCGGCTTCGCAGACCTGCCCTTGGCAGCGAAAAGTCGCTGGAGGGCTTTCTCGTTGAATGGGTCGGCGCCAAGCCCGTAAACGGTATCGGTCGGGAACACGACTAGCCCGCCTTTCCCTATGATTCCAGCGGCTTTCGCTATCGACTCTCGGCCGATCATCATTATCGGCGCAGGCAAATGTTTCGGGTCCGCTTGACCGCGACGTTTAAAAGGTCAATTGAAATCGCGGGGGCCGAATATGTCCGAAGAGGACCAAGAGCTTGACGAAGACTTGGACGAAGACCTCGACGAAGACGGATGGGAAGAGGACTCGGACGACGACGGGTTCTGAAGAAACTTAACCAGACCCGGGACCCAACTAGAAGCCGGACCATCCTTTTAGGCACCGACAAGGGCCTCGGCGCGGTGTCCAGTTGAGGACCCTCATCGTAAACTTCAAGAATTATCCTGAGATACTTGGAGAAGGGTCTGTCAGGCTCGCGGAGGCCGTCCAGCGGGTGGCTGGACAACTCCACGTGGAAGCGATTGTAGCTCCCCCCATTCCGATGCTGAGCCTTGTTGCGTGGAGGGCGAAGGTCCCGGTCTACAGTCAGACCATAAGTTCCGAGTCGGGAGAAAAGACCACTGGGGCGATACCTATCGAATCAGTCAGGGCCGCCGGGGCATCGGGGACAATTCTCAACCACAGCGAATCGACCATGCCAGTCCCTGAGCTCAGGAGGCTCGTCCCGAAGCTAGACGCGGCCGGGATGGATGTCTGCCTCTGTGCAAGGACAACGAAGGAGGCGGTGAGACTAGCCTCCCTTGGGACGAAGTACCTAGCAATAGAGCCGCCGCAGCTCATCGGTTCTGGGATAGCAGTATCCAAGGCAAGACCCGGCCTAATCAGAGACACAGTGACAGAAGTTAGGAGGGCAGGATACAAGGGGGGTATTCTTTGCGGAGCAGGAATCGTGAGCGGCGAGGACGTCGAGAGGTCG
>DATDGE010000185.1:0-4296 GCA_036522255.1 Nitrososphaerales archaeon
GAAACGGAGCCAAACTGATTGTACTCCCCGAGATGAACCAGGCGAGTTATTGCTTCTACAACCGCGAGGAGATTCGACCGTACGTGGAGCCGATCCCGGGGCCAACCACGGGCAGGTACGAAGAGCTTGCGCGCAAATACCAGACTCACATCGTCGTCGGACTCCCGGAGGTGAGCCTCGAGACCGACAACTTCTATAACGCACAGGCACTTATCGGCCCGGACGGACTAATCGGCAAATACCGGAAGATGCATTCCTACATCTCCGAGCCAAAGTGGGCCAAGGACGGCGACCTGGGATTCCAGATCTACGACACCGAGATCGGCAGGCTTGGCATGCTGATCTGCATGGACCAGCACTATTTCGAATCGAGCAGGATTCTTTCTTTGAAGGGAGCGGATGTAATATGCTTCTCTACCGCTTGGCTCGCCGAGAGGGGGCCGGCCCCAGCCTGGATATCACGCTCCTTCGAGAACGGTGTCTACACTGTCTGCGCAGATCGATGGGGGCTCGAGCGGGGAACCCAGTTCACGGGAGGCAGCTGCATTCTCAATCCGGACGGCTCAATCCAAAGTCTGAGGGACGGGGGAAACGGCATAGTATATGGCGAAATCGACTTGAGTAAAGCCAGAGACAAGAGGTTCCCCACGGGGCGCGATGATAGGTTCAGTGGCCGAAGGCCTGAGGAGTACATGAATGTCTCCCTCAACACCTATCTATGGAATCCTCTGAAGTCTTTCGGTCAGTACAATCGACGTGCTCTTCCTCCCGGAAGGAGGTCTGTCGTGTCGGTCGCGCAGTTTAGGCCTGACCGGCTTGCCCGCAACGAAAACCTGCAGAAGATTGCTAGGACGGCGCGCAGGGCGGCCAAGGCGCGGAGCGACCTCCTTGTTCTCCCAGAGCTTGCCACAACGGGAGCTGTCTTCAAGAACGCGGCCGAGGCTGGAAGTGTCGCTGAGACGAGCGATGGACGAACGGTCAAGAGACTTTCGTCGATTGCAGGGAAGAACAAGGTCTTCATCGTCACCAGCTTCGTCGAGCGGGATGGCGGCAAGCTCTACAACACAGCCCTGCTGCTTGGAGGGAACGGCGTGGTCGGGAAATACCGCAAGTTGCATCTCAGTCATCTCGACAGGCAGTGGGCGACTCCAGGAAACCTAGGCCTCCCGACGTTCGATATCCCGGTGGGGAGAATCGGCCTGGTCGTCGGGCACGATAGCATGTTTCCCGAGACATTCCGATGCTTGGCTGGCGACGGAACAGACATCATATGCGCGCCGTCTGCGGCCGGGTTCCCTGCTCCAATTGCGAGCGAGGGCACGGTCATTCCTCACCCCAAGCCCATCCCTACAGGGCCTGACCCCCTTCATTGGCATCTTTGGCGAGTAAGGGCGGGGGAGAGTTGCACGTATGTTGCGTTTTCGAATCAAATCGGCATCGAGTCTGAAGTGACATTCATTGGCCGGAGCGGCATCTTCCAGCCGGACCTCTTCGCCTTCCCAAGAAAAGAGACTATCGCCTCGAAGGACAGGGAGGAGATTCGCAGCCTTGAGGTCGACACGAGGAACCTGAAGAGCGACCAGCCCACCAACCCGGTTCGCTCCAAGTACCTGCTCCGAATGAGGCTGCCGTACTGGTACGACCCAATAGTGATGCGCCCTCGGACCAAGTCCAAAAGCGTCGCGTTAATTCCGCAAAGGGCAAGAAGTAATATAGGGTCATAGCATCGTTTAGGGCCTGTTGGCGAGGAGAGGTTACGCTGACAACGAGCCACGGATTCCCAAAGGATGGGTTCTAGCCAACGTTGAGCAATGGCCCATAAACACCATGCACGGTCCCGGACCAAGTCCCGCAAACTGGCGGTTCGAGACATATGGCGATGTGAAGAAGCCTCTCTCCTTGACCTATGAAGAGTTCGTCAAACTTCCTTCAATCACAAAGAAGCTGGACCACCACTGCATAGACGGCTGGAGTTACCTCGGCCACGAGTGGACAGGCGTCGACATGAACACAATAATCCAAATGACGCAGCCCACCGATGAAGTGAAATTCATCCACACCGAAGGTGAGCGGGGTTACAGTTCTACTTTCCCCGTCGGGCAGGAGTTGCTCCTGGCCTACAAGAGATTCGGCAAGGTACTGCCACGGGCAGGGGGATACCCGGTCAGACTTGTGGCGCCTGGGGAGTTCGGCTACAAGAGTGTGAAGTGGGTGGAGCGGGTGAAGTTCATCTCCGATTGGGATTACGACTTTTGGGACAAGAAACTCATCGCCTGGGGACTCCCGCCGATAGACCCGAAACTGAATCCCTGGAACGTCGATAACGCCGAGAGGAAGGCAGGCCTTCGGCAGTTGTTCATACACCTGACCGAAGACCATCGGCGGGAAAAAATTGCACTCTACAGGAAGAAGCTGGAGGCGAGTCAATGAGCGAGGTCGAAGGACGATTCTTCCTTTGCAAGGTCAGCGACCTCAGAGAGGGAGAACCGAGGAAATTCGTGGTGAAGGGCAGTGATGTCCTGCTTCTCAAGCTTGACGGCAAGATCCACGCTATCGAACCCATGTGCAGCCATGATGGAACAGACATATCGCGGGGAAAATTCGCACCAGATTCGGGGACTCTCGAGTGTCCCAAGCACTATGCTGTGTTCGATGTCCGGTCGGGGGCTCCTCTTCGCGGGCCTTTCGGGGCCGACGGAGACACCCAACCTCCACTTCGCCTTTACAGGATCAGGATTGATTCTGACCGCATCATGCTTGAAGCGAACCAGGAATGGGGCGTCATCCCTCAATACACGTGAGCCTCTCCTCTTCCCTTCATCTGATTAATCCGGGAAGCGTAGCGTTGTGAAGGCCGCAGTCCTAAGAAGGGTCGGAGAACCCCTCGTCCTCGAGGAACTCGAAAGGCCCGAGCCGAAGGTGGGCGAGGTCCTAGTCAAGGTTTCCGCCTGCGGCGTATGCCATTCCGACTTGCACGTCATTAAAGGGGAATTGCCGTTCCCCCTCCCAGCCGTCCTCGGTCATGAGGTATCCGGTGTGGTTGAGGAAACCGGGCCGGGTGTTCAGGGCCTCAGCAAGGGGGACGCCGTAGTCTGCTCCTTCATAATTCATTGCGGCTCCTGCTACTACTGCAAGAAAGGGCTGGAAGACCTCTGCGAGAACTTCGTGTGGAACCGGCAGAAGGGAACCCTCCTTGACGGCACGACGCGACTCTTCAGAAAAAACGGGGAACCCATCTCCATGTACAGCATGGCAGGGTTGGCCGAGTATGCCGTCGTCCCTAGGCAGGATGTGTTCCCACTTCCACCGGGGATTCCTACTGCCGAAGCGTGCATCCTTGGTTGCGCTATGTTTACTGCCTACGGCGCGGCGAAAAACCAGGCCGGCCTAAAGGAAGGCGAATCGGTGGCGGTAATAGCAGTAGGAGGAGTGGGTTCCAGTCTAGTTCAGATCAGCAAAGCGCTCGGCGCGGGCATGATAATCGCCGTGGACATAAGAGACGACAAACTGGAAGCTGCTCGTTCTCTCGGAGCAACAGATTCTGTGAACTCAGCGAAAGAGGATGCTGTGAAGAAGATTCTGGAGCTGACGGAAGGAAGAGGGGTCGACGTTGCGTTTGAAGCCTTGGGCAGGGCCGAGACGCTGAGTTGTGCAGTTAATTCGGTTAGGGCCGGAGGGCGGGCGGTGGCCATCGGGCTTCCAGTAGGGCCGGGGGCCTCGTTCCCCATCGAGATAGGCAGGCTGGTCAGGCGGGAGGTGAAGCTGATGGGCTCCTACGGGGCGAGACCGAGCACGGATATGCCAGCTCTAATCAAACTGGTCGAAGGAGGAGAAGTCAGTGTGAGAGACGAGATTACGAAACGCTACACGCTCGATAGGGCACAAGAGGCTTGGGACGCATTGGGGCGCGGAGAAGTCGTCGGCAGGTCAATAATCGAGTTCTGACTCAGGATGATGATTCCATTGCTGCGCGCCAGGCATACACCATTCCTTTTGCGCAATTTCTCGCAGGGCCGGGACTCAATTAAGTCGAAGACTCAAATAAGTCAAGAAAGGTCGGATGGTATATGCCTCACTATGTCTCCCTGGTAAAATGGACGGACCAAGGGATAAAGAACATCAAGGACTCACCAAAAAGGGCTGAAGGAGCAAAGAAGGCGGCCGAGGGGATGGGCGGAAAGATGTGGCTCTGGTACACAATGGGAAAGTTTGACCTCGTGGCCATCAGCGAGTTCCCCGACGACGAATCGGCTCAGAAATTCCTCTACTGGCTTGGCAGCATGGGCAACGTAAGAA
>DATDGE010000186.1:0-2000 GCA_036522255.1 Nitrososphaerales archaeon
GATTCCTTCGGACAAGGTCGCGAGCAACTCGTTAGCTTCGCTTAGGAGAGCACTTGAACTTCAGGAGCGAGGCATGGGGTATTTCGATTCCATGATTAGCGCACTGGCGGTCACGACAGATGCGATGGTGGTCACGACGGACAAAGAAATCTCAAAGGTGACGAAGACGGACTGGTAAGACGCGAATATTCGTTGACCATAGACACCGAGACTGGCCTGGGAGCGGCGGATGTTTTCACTTAGCTATACTTCGACGACTAGGCCGGGCTAGAGCGGATCAGGGGACACACAAAGTTCTTGATCTTGGGAGCATGGTTGCGCTCTTCAGGATGCAGAGGCTTCCGACTGTGAAAGGAATGAATGCGACGAGCATGTCCACCAACGGGTCTCCGAGAGAAGGGATCGCATTGGATTCCTTAAGCACGCCCGCGATGATTGCGATGAAGAATAGGGCCAGCCACAAGGAGTGTTTCCTGACCGTAATGTCCTTGTCATTGGCGCGGACTATGGCGGGCAAGCCGACAGCACCGGCAATCAGGGTGACGGATGGTGGTAGCCAAAAGACCGATTCTTGGGCAACATGCTGCGTCCCACCGACCGTCGTGACCATGAATGTCAAGGGATTAAGGAGGTACGCGAAGCCTATCCCTAACGAAACGAAAAACATGCTCCACAGGGCACCTCTAAGCGTCCTCTTTCTCTGACCCGACCCATTGGCGAACATGACCCTGTCTATCCCATACATCAAAGTCGCGCATCCCGCATAGGCCGCTGTAAATTCAATCTGAAGGTATTGAACCCCTCCCAGCCCACCTGCCCTGACGAGGGCAAGGAGCGAAATGGCGACGCCGAGGATAATTGCATAGCCGATCGCGACCAGGCCAGTTCCTAAGGCCCGGCTCGGCTCGGATCCTCTCCTTCTTAGGGCGAGAATGGCCGCGCCTAGGGAGACAAGGGTGACCAGTGCCGTAAGCCCGTACAGCGTTGGGTCGAAGACGAGGTTCTCAAAAGTTGGCCCGGTATTGGGAGTCATCTTATCGGGGAATGATTCCGATGGAGTATACTTATCCAATCGTCTGGACTTTAACCCATCTTAACGTCCATACTCGTTATATCAGCGACTCAGCCGGAGGATTCCTAATGAAAGACGGAACACGAGAGGGAGAGGCAAATCCCACGCAAGGCGACGAAATACCTGAGGTCGCGAACCTAGTGGAAGCGCTCAGGCTGATGAGGGCAGACACTTCGAACCTGCTGAAAGACATGCTCAGGGGAATCTCGATGTGGGGGATCACCGCCGTCACGGCGTTCCTTCTCGCTGGTGTCTCGCTCGCCCTCTCACAGGTGATCCTTACCTATGCTCACCCCTACGGTTCTCTACCCATAGTTCTCGACATTCTGTACGCAGGGTATATCTTCTCTGCACTCTCGGCCTGTCTGGGTGCCTTTCAGCTCTGGAGGTACTTGTCGCTGAGGAAGAAGTACTCAAGGTTATTCCAAGTAGCAGACAACCTGCGCTGACGAGCTGTTGAGCTCCCTACCCGGCGTTTCCAAGAGAGTCCTGGAGTATCTTGACAGGATCATCAAGGGGGGAGGTAGGGCGAACCGGATGGATTTTCTGAGAATTGCGGGGAACGAATCCAACCTCAACGATTGGACCGACTACCTCGTCAAGTGTAACCTGATCAGGGAAGAGCCTTTTCAGAAGGAACCAGGAGGGAAGAAGACTGCAGCCACCTATGTGCTGACCGAATATGGCGGGAAGATGCATGAAATCATGAAGGATTACAACTATCTCGGGCCGCTATTTGGTGACCTCAGCCGACAAAGGCGTCGGCGCCAGTGACGCTCGGCCATGCAAGGCTCCGTCGCATTCGCACTTCAGGCTCCGGCCAGTTGGGGTCTGAACCTGAGTCTTCTTGGCGACGATGCCCTAGATTAAATTTAGACGAGTCCCAGACATTCAGGGCAGAAGTACGTGTTGTTCCGGAGATATGCCA
>DATDGE010000187.1:0-3596 GCA_036522255.1 Nitrososphaerales archaeon
TTCCGACCAATGCGTCCGAATCTTTGTCGGGCAACGGGGCTGTGTCCGGTGCGGAGGTCCCCGGGTTCTACCAGCTGCCCACGCTCGGCCTTTTCTATGGCGTGCAGCTCGACCCGCGGGCCACCCTCCCCAGGACCGGGACGTTCATGGACCACATCATTTTCGTCTCCATGGACACTGCCAACGCGATGCTTCGGTGGCAGCTTGCCGGGAACGACCCGACCAAGGCTCAGCTGCAGCCGTTAACATTCCACGAGGGGCAGGTGAGCGCCGTCTTCGTCAAGCTCGATGACGGAGCCAGCTCGGCCGCAGTGGCCGCAGCTGTCGGCTCGCGGGCGCCCAGCGTGAAGGCATACACCCTCGACTCGATAGCAAAGGCCACCGCACTGCAGTTTTCGGGACTCCTCTCGATATTCTCCGTCTCGGGAACCCTGGTCTGGGTAGGCTCGCTGACCCTCGTCGCCACCTTGGCCTCCCTGGCAACAAGCGAGCGGAAAGGCGAGATAGGCGTCATGAGGACGCTGGGCGGGTCCCGAAGTTTCATCAGGAAGATGGTCGCGACCCAGACCATGCTGACCACGAGCATCTCTGGCCTTGTGGCGATCATCGCGGTATGGATCGCCTTCAATTCGCCGATAGTTTATGATTCCATTATGCTTGCGTTCAAGATCCCCTACATCCCACCTTCCCAAAGCCTTACCCTCGTCTACGTATTGGCCGCCGCCGCCATCGTCCTGGTAACGTCCGGGGTCGGCGCTCTCCTCGCAGCGAGGGTCTCAGGACAGATGGACGCCTACGAGGCGATCAGGAAGGGCTCTAGATAGGGTCCTGGGCCTCCGGGGCGAATCATGATGGGGAACCTGTCCGGCAGGGTAGTGAAGAATGTGGCGTACCTGCTGACCCTGTGGCTCTTGATTCCCATTTCAGGGACGCCCACGTCGCATGCCTCTGCCGTTACTCCCATACCCGTCACGTGCGACCTGGCGGTAGGCCAGTGCTTCGACCGCAGCCTTAACAGCACGCACTTCATCGTGGTCTACAACACCACGGGGCGGTTTGCGACGTCCCTCGGATGGGCGATGAACGTAAGCTCGATGGCCGAAGCTGCCTATGCTAAGCTCGTTGTCGACTATGGGTTTCAGCCCCCTGCCCGGAACCCGGTTCCAATCTACCTCGACCTCGCCCGGGGAGGATTCACCAGCGACCTGCGGTGCGAGATTTGCCCTTCAGATCCGTCTAACCTGCAGCATCTGCAGATCGAGTTCACCTACAACTCTCCATGCCCGGTCAACTGCGGCCTACCGACTTCTTACTGGGGCGTGGCCCACGAATTCTTCCACACCATCCAGCTCACGACCTATCGCGACAGCCTTCCCTTCGGCCGCTGGCTGGCAGAAGGCTCGGCGAACTGGGCCGGGTACGAAGTCGCCGGAAACGAATCAAGGTGGGACCCGTGGATGATTTCGGCCTGGCTCGGGCCCAACGGGACGACCGAGCAGAGCCTCGACGCTCGGACCTACGACAACGCTTTCTTCTTCGTCTTTCTTTCCGACCACTTCGGCGGCCCGGAGGTAATCAAACGAATCCTGACGGCTGCCAACCGGGATGCGAGCGCATTGGACACCATCGTCGGCCAGCTGAACGCTCTGGGCTACCAGATGACCTCGGCCCAACTCATGAACGAGTTCGCTACTGCATTGATCACTGGAAACTTCACCGACAAAGACGGGGCGGCCGCGGTCCTCCGTAGCCTCCCCCCGATCAGCACCATCAGGAGTTGGACAGGCACCAATCAGACGGTCTCGACGTTCACAAGCTCGGTCAACGGTTTCTCGTCGGGGGACCATCTGAGGGTCAGCCTTCCGGAAGGGATGGAGTTCGTCGAGGTCGAACCGACATCGGGGGCACCCCTTGCTATCGATATCCGGGCGCAAAACAGGTCTTGCTTCGACGCCACAGTAATCGGGCACAAGGGGACACACTACGCGATCTACAACGTTGGGCAAAACGGGCCGGCCGTCGTGCCCTCCCCGGCCGGGTACGACCACCTCTACGTGGCTGTCACAAAGGGAAGCTGCGCGAATGGTAGTTTCTCGGTCGTGCTAGGCACATTAAACCCCGGAGGGTCGGGCAACCTCCCGTCGGCCTGGCCGGTGTCGGTCATTTTGGCCCTGGTAATCATCTTGGTCTTGATCGCTGCTTCCGCCTACCGGTGGAGAAGGTCTCCGCGCGCCTCCCAGTAGTTATATACGTCCGAGCGACCGAGTGCGAATCACTTGCCGTGGATGGGTTCCGTCGAGAAGCCATTCGAGGACGAATCCGACAGGGTGACCACCCAGCCGTCCCTCACCAGGGGGGCGGAGATGATGATAAACAGGATGAGGTCGTCTCTCGGACCGAAAGGCATGCTCAAATTAATCGTCCAGCCGTTCCCGATCAGGGACGACATAACCAGCGACGGGAAGACGATATTGACGTCGATGGGGACGGTCCATCCGGGCGCCTGGCTGATGCGCGAGATGGCCTACAGCCAGATCAACCTGGGAGACGGTGTGATAACCACCATGGTCCTGGCGGGGGAGCTCTTGAAAAACTCGAAACAGCTCCTGGGGCTCAAGGTCAGGCCGGCGCTGATCATCCGGGGGTACAGGGCCGCGATGGATTATTCCCGCAGGACGATGAAGAGAATCTCGCTGCCAGCGGATTGGCGCTCCCATCGGGACCTCGTCCGTGTGGGCCGGACTGCCGCCGCGACCAAGTCCTTCGGCGCAGGGGCCGACAAGCTCGCAGAATTCGCGGCCACCGCGGTAGGGTACATCACCGAGCTGCGCGACGGGAAGCCCTTCATGGACATGCGAGACATCTGCGTCCTCAAGATGATCGGGGGGAGCAGCGACGAGACCCGGCTCATCCGTGGGATCGCCTTCGCCCAGGGCCTCAGGCATCCTTCGATGCCCAAGAGGGTCGAGAACCCGAAGATCGCGTTACTCACGTGCCCACTGGAGTTCAAGAAGTTCTGGGAGGAGAAGAACGACGTGAAGGTGCTGATCGCACCGGGCAAGATCAACTCCCTCAAGGAGGGAAGGCTGAAAATGGTCAAGGAGCACGTGGACAAGATAACCGCGACGGGGGCGAACCTCGTTGTCATGTCGCAGGGGTGCGACGACCTCCATGCCTCCATGCTCGCGGAGAGGGGAGTCCAGGTGGTCCACAGGGTCCCGGATGCGGGGGGCATAGGAAGGCTCGCCAAGGCGAGTGGAGGGAAAGCCATCGGTTCCATCGACGACCTCAAGGAATCGGACCTCGGCCTCGCCGGGTTCTCGGAGGAAGTGAAGGTCCCGAGGCAAGACACGAGAAGGACCGAGAGGGAGGTGAAGACCGGGCACCCACTTCCAGAGGAGGAGAGGATGGTGGTCATTGACGGCTGCAAAGACCCAAAGTCGGCGACCATCCTGATCAGAGGGCAGATCGAATCGGGCCTGAACGAGACCGAAAGGGCCCTCGACGCGGCCCTGTCAGCCTGTCAGGCGCTCGTGTGGGCGCCCAGGGTCGTCGGCGGGGCGGGCGCAATCGAAGCGGAGCTGGCGCATCGCCTG
>DATDGE010000188.1:0-2451 GCA_036522255.1 Nitrososphaerales archaeon
AGGTATCTGTGCTCCCAATCGACTAGCTTCAGGGACCTGACTGGGAACCTCGGTGATATCACACTGCACTTGTTTATCTTGCCGAGCAATTCGACGCGGAGCTTACCCCCTAGCCCATCGTCTATGAACTCAAATTCCCCGATGTACTTGCGCTTCTGGAGTACTCTGAGGACCTCACTGGCAAGCTTCGACGCAGGTATTACCACGCATTCCTTCTTGTTTCTCAATTCCGCGTTTTGGAGGCTGGCGAACAGGTTCGCAAGGACGTTTGTTGCAGGCATTCCATTATCCCCTAATCGTATTTCCTGAAGCCCAGCTTCTCGGCGACTTCTCTAAAGCACTGCCTGCAAAGGACGAGGTCATAGGACCTGATGACAGCCCCGTACTGGCCACATCTGCGGCAGTAGTGGGTGGACTTGCCGTACTTCCTAACCTTGGTATGCCTCTCTTTCACAGGACGGTCACCCCGAAATTATCCCTGAAGTATTGCATGGCTTCGTCCCTCGATACCAGATGCTTTCTTCCCACCCTTGAGGTGCGCCTGCTGCGCCTGGTGACACCAAATCCCGGACGCTCCAGGAGAATGGAGACGTTCATCCCGAGGATCCCGATTGCAGGGTCATACCTGATCCCCGGGATCTCGATGTGCTCCTTGATGCCGAAGGACACCGACCCCCTCGAATCGAAGCATGACGCATTCAATTTCTTTTCCCTGGCGGCAAGGAGTTTCCCTATCAGAGGGACGGTTTCATCTCCGCGTACGGTCACGACGACCCCGATGGGCTCTCCTTTGTGAATACCGAAGTCCCTCACTGACTTCTTCGCTCGCGTCTGAGCTGGCTTCTGGCCCGTCACCTGCTCGAGCACCAGCTTCCCCCTTTCGATTGCTTCCCCTGACTTGCCCAGTCCTATGTTGACAACCACCTTTCCTACTTTGATCTTTCGCATTGGGTTCTGCTGCATGGCTTCTTGGCTCATGGCTTACTGACTCCAACCGTAATCAGAGGGCGGTCCGCTCCGACCGGAAAGACCAGGCGAGACGGAATTTCAGCGTCGCCGCTGGGAAGGGAGATCTTGACCATCTTCTCTCTCGAGATTGTGCCTTGCTTCACGTCTTCGATCCTCCCCAGCTGCCCGGCTCTGTCCCCTGTCAACACAAGGCCCAGAGAACCCTTCGCCAACTTCGCATGGCCCAGAACCTTTTGGGACGGAACCTCGATGAGGACCGAATCGCCCGGCGAAAGGCCCAGGGCGTCGTCCACAACCGACCTTCCGTCGTGCAAGCCATACTGTATGTGCCCGCCCTTGGTCTTCGTCTTAGTATGAACGCTGCAAAGCTTGGTCTTCGCTTCATCGTCACCAACCTTCGCCAGGGCCAACCCTTTGGGAGAAGGAACTAGCCGATATTCGACTCCTTCAAGGGGGACGCTGACCACGTTGAAGAGGCCGACCGGGAAACTTGACGTCTTTCTTTGCCGGCCATCGACCAATACCCTACCTGTCTTCATCATGAATTTGAGCTCCCTCGAAAGTTTGGCCAAGGATGCCAGGTCCCTGATAACGACTCCCAGGGGGTAGGATGACTCGATCGGGTGTGGGCCCGGGAGGGGCTTGAACACGAATCTCTCCGCCTTCCGCGAAATGTCCCAGCTGCGAGGCGCGGCGAGCCTCTTCATCCTGTTTCTTCCACCCTTCTTGCCCATTACCCCGCCACCTCCAGCTTGCTCTTCCGCGCCTTGTCCTCCATGTTGAGGGCGGTGACCAGAACGTTTGATGAACGAATCGGCACAGGGGCCGTCCCCCCCTTCAGCTTCTCATGGGTCACTCCCTCCACGTTGATGACCCCGAGTTTCGTATCGACATGGGTGACCTTGCCTTCTATGTCCTTGTACTCCCCTCGAACTATCCTTACGGTGTCGCCCACCCGTGGCCTTACGCTCCTCCTTGCGTGCTTCTCCCTTAATTCCGAAGACAACGACGAACCGAATTTCATGTCAATTCTCCTAGACTATGATGGAAGCCAGGTTGGCGATACGAGGCCACTTCTCTGCAGCCTCGCTGGCAACCGGCCCCTTGATGTCTGTGCCTTTCAGGTCCCCTTCAGGAGTGATTATCACTGCGGCGTTATCTTCGAAGACGACCCTCTGGCCGCTCACCCGTCGGACCGGATACTTCTGCCTCACTATGACCGCGCCGAAGACGGCCTTCTTCAGCTCCGGCGGCCCTTTCTTGACCACACAAACGATGGAGTCTCCGACCGAGGCTGCGGGAACGCGGCTATGCCTCCCCTTCGCCTTCGTGACCTGCACCACTCTCAATGTCTTCGCTCCCGTGTTGTCGGCACACGTGATAACAGCGTAAAGGGGAATGGCCCTGGTGATGTAGTTCTTGAACTCCTCGACTCCCTTGGCCGAGACCGCACGTGACTTTGTCGACATTATGTCCCCTTCC
>DATDGE010000189.1:0-2991 GCA_036522255.1 Nitrososphaerales archaeon
GAAGTCCAGGAAATAAACATCCCGCACCTCAACTGGACGGCCCTTGTTTCAAGAGAGAGCTATGCGGCGACTGAGGAAAGGGCCGGAGAGGTCGGGCTGTTCGACCTCGTAAAGGCCGCCATGAGAATGAGGCCAGACATCCTCTGCGTCGGAGAGGTGAGAGGAGAGGAGGCCTATGTCCTCTTCCAGGCCATCAGCACGGGTCACGGCGGACTTTGCACTCTTCACGCGGACGACTCGGCATCGGCCTTGCAGAGGCTCGTCTCCGAACCGATGAACGTCCCCAAGGCTTTCCTCCCGTTCCTCGACCTTGTGTTTGTAGTCCGAAGGATCGCTGTCCCCGCCCCAAACGGCGGATTCAGGGCCGTAAGACGCGTCGTCGCCCTTGACGAGGTGGTCGGGCCAGAGGAAGTCTCCAGGTCATTCCGCTGGGACCCGAGGACGGACACGTTCAAGGGAACATACGACAAGAGTCCCAAGCTCGAGAAGATTGCGAGGGACAACGGTATCACCATGGATGAGATTATGAGGGAGATCGACAGGCGGGCCCTTATCCTCAGATGGATCCAGCAGAAGGGGATCAGGAACTTCAAGGAACTATCCCCCATCTTGGAGCTATACGTCGCAAGGCCGGACGAGGTGTTCAAGACAGCGTCAAGCGAACTTGAGGCCAAGGGAATAGCCGTCGCAGAGATCCTGGGAGAATACAAGCCCGGCGGTCCTGCCCAGTGAGCTTCCGGATACGCCTCACCAGAGGAGCCCAGAAGCAAAAGACAAAGCTGACGGCCTTCGATAGCTTCACAAGGCTGGCATTCAGAATCTTCGCGGCTCCATCGACAGGCCTGACACGGAACATTCCTCTTTTGAGGGACAGCATCCTCAAGTCCAACCTCAGGATCACGCCGGAAGGGCTGGTCTCTGTCGCCCTCTTCGCCACCGTGATCTCCGCCATCTTTGCAGTCATAGGAATCTACATCGGCTTCGGGGTCTATCACATTCCGTATTTCCTTGCTCTTATTGCCGCCGTCCCTCTCGTTTTCACTCTCGTAGTCAACATGCCCAAGCTCAGCGCTTCAGGGAGGGCGGCAGCCATGGACATCGAATTGCCTTTCGTCGTTGGATATATCTCGGTCCTAGCCGGCGGAGGCGTCTCGCCCCTCGCGACCCTACGACGTATCGCCAGCATGAATCTCTTCCCAGCCTCAGCCAAGGAGGCGAAGCGCATCCTAGTGGAGGTTGACGTTTTCGGACAGGACCCAATCACTGCAATAGAAAGGGTTGCGAGATGGAACCCCAGCAGGGTCTTCTCCGAATTCCTTTTCGGATATACTGCGATCCTGAAGAGCGGAGGAAATTTCATGGCATATGTCCAGTCCAAGCTCCGGGACATAATGGAGAGCAAGGCGGCAGCAGTAAAGAGGTCAGCGGACACCACGGGGACCATGGCCGAAGCTTACCTTACGGTCACCGTGATCCTGGGAATGGTTCTCTACACGCTTTACATGGTGCAAACCCTGGTGAGCGGAAACCTCGCAGGCCTTACGAACCTCTACTTCTTCGCGTTCATCATAGTCCCGCTCATTTCTGTCGCTTTCATATGGCTCATCGACTCCATCCAGCCAAAATGGCCCTACGTCGACTACAGGCCTTACAGGTACTTCCTCTACACCATTCCAGCGGCAGCGATCTTCTGGTTCCTCCCCCTTGGCTTGCACCTTTACCTGAAGACTTCGATTACTCTGATCACGGGTATGTCAGTCCCTGCGGCCCAAGCAATGA
This sequence comes from Nitrososphaerales archaeon, assembly GCA_036522255.1. Taxonomy (GTDB): domain Archaea; phylum Thermoproteota; class Nitrososphaeria; order Nitrososphaerales; family Gagatemarchaeaceae; genus UBA183. The sequence goes on from DATDGE010000189.1 coordinate 1,780, forward strand.
GGTTCTCGAGGGAAAGAAGGGGCCTTGAAAGGTCACTCCCCGAGTTCATCCGGGACGTTGCCGAGGGCAGGAAGACAGGCCTTTCGCCGGAAGTCGCCATCGAAAGGCTAGGATCAAGGCACTACGGTGTGCTATCGCCTCACGTCAAGAAGATGGGCGCCCAGCTGTCCTGGGGTGTCTCTCTTTCGAAGGTCGTCGCCACGTTCACGGCTTCGATCGGGAGCTGGATCACGAGGGCGATCGGCGTCTTGCTCATAGAGGTCGTCGACGTGGGCGGGGGAACGATAAGGAGCTTCTCCGACATGGCTGACTTCACGAGGAACATCAACGAGATGGAAGGGGAGAGGCGAGCCGCTCTCAGGCCCTTCGTCTTCATCACCTATATCGCAGGAATAATGGTCATAATAACTACGTTCATTCTGGTCTATCTGCTTTCCGCGCCAGCCCTCTCTGGGATCGGGAGCTCGACCCTTCCGAAGGTAGACCCCAACACGATCGACACTCTTTTGACCACGGCTGTCTTCGACTCCTTCGTCATAGGCATAGTCGCGGGCAAGATGGGGGAGAGCGGAGTCCCGGACGGATTCAAGCACTCAATAGCGCTGGTCGTGGCGAGCCTGATTGCCATTTACATGGCCCGATTCTTCATCAGCATCCCAGTTTAGCAGGCTCGACGGGAGCAATAATTATAAGGAATTTTTTGGAGTGATGGCAAGTCATGTCTAACGAGGAGTTTACAGGTGAAAATTTTGAGGCACTCGGCCCAAGTTACGGTCGCCACTTTGGGAAAGTCGGGTATGGCATCGACGACCCGCGTACTCTCATCGAACTTGGAGTCGCCGGAATCCTTGCGGTAGCAGTCGGCATCATAGTCTCCTCTTACACTGCGACTTCCAACCCCCGGGCAGCCGCCACCGCACTACTCGTCGGGCCCGGCGTAGGGTTCCTGATCCTGGTAGTCGTTACAGCCCTCTACTGGAGCAGCAGGCTCGGCAAGGTCAGAGAGATGACAAAAATCGTCAACGCCATCCCCTGGGGAGGGGGGGAAGTCGTCCTGGACCTCGGGTGCGGGAGAGGCCTGGCGATGATTATGGCAGCGAACCGACTGGAAAGCGGTTACGCCCTGGGGGTAGACACCGGGTCGAAAGCCCATATCTACGGGAACGACCCGCATTCCATTCTGGCCAACGCTTTGCGCGAGAAAGTCGACTC
>DATDGE010000190.1:0-3473 GCA_036522255.1 Nitrososphaerales archaeon
CTTCTTGATTTCCGTGAGAGCGGCGAGGTGGACGATGGAGTCAAAGTCTATCGAAGCCAAAGTCCCGGAAACGAAGCTGTCGTCGAGGAGGTCGCCTGAGAGGTCCCATCCATTGAGGTCGGTCGGTACGGTCGTGACGCCCTTCTTCCCGAGATAGTCAATGAGGTTCCTGCCTACCATTCCCGAGGCTCCGGTGACCAGGACCTTCATTGGACGCCCCGGCCGAAGTGCATTCTATTTAAGCAGAGGAGGACATGCCAGCTTTTCTTACCATCTCACGGACCAGATCTGGCTCCACGACCCCGTAGCCCATCGATTCGGCGCCATCGAGGAGAGTTAGGGGGAGCCGGGAGACATGGTACGGCACCTCGAAGTTAGCCACGCTAGCCTCGTCGTCCGCCCTGAAAGGCCTAGACCAGGTGCCGTCCTTGCGTTCGAAGAACATAACCTCGACTACGCGTCTCTCCCCGAAACCACCACCCCTCCCCCCGGAAGCTAGCGAGCCTTCCGCAATCTTCAGGAGGAAGAGTTTGTTGTCCCCGGACTGGGGCCTCATGTCTACATCCTTCTCGGCGATGACGATGACCCTGGACCCACCAGAGAGGTGAGATACCAGCTCGTCCGCTGCTTCCATAAGGGACCCCCGGACATTTTTCCGTATAAAAATCTGAGTCACTTCGACAGGGCTGACGACTCCATGTACTCCCCCAGGATTATCTTTGCGTCTGGGGCGAGGGGCCAATCTGTGATGATCTTCCTCAGCCTGGACTGCCTCACTTCGAGGGCAGATTCGAGCTCAACTGGGTCGATTGTAAGAGGTGCGTCTGTGAAGGTCGTGAACAGAGTAATCCATTCAAGCTCGGTCAGACCGTCCGAAGAGATGGGAGGGAGAAGAAACTTCCTGAACTCTTCGACCTTGCTCTTCAGTCCCAGCTCCTCGCCTAGTTCTCTAATCGCGGCCTGTTGGTAGGACTCGCCCCTCCGCACATGTCCAGTGCAGGAGATTGTCCACTTTCCCGGATGCCAGGAATCGTTCCTGCTACGCTGCTGGAGGACGACTGCACCGTTATTTCGTTTTACAAGAACTGCAATGGCCCTGTGCAGAAGCCCTTCCCTGAGGCACCTTTCAATGGTAGCAACCCCAACCACGTGGTCCTCGTTGTCAACCACGTCTACTTCCTCGTCGTTGGCCAAATTCGACTACCCGTCGACGCACATGAGCAGGGCTTCGGCTTCCTCCTTCGTAGAGATTACCTGTACTTGCAGGTCGACTGCCTTCCGCCTGACCCTGTTGAAGACCACTATGTCTGTGTTGGAGTTTGCGTTGAACGACAGAATGAACGAGACATCTCCCTGAGAGATCATTTTCAGGGTCTCATCAAACATCGTTTCCATGGAACCTTCGTCGAGAACCTGGATTTTGATTCCCTTCTTCGCGTACCCTTCAATCAGGCCAGTCGCAGAGCTCTTGTCCTGCCAGGGCTCCAGTAGAAGGATGCCTAGGTCTCCTTGTTTTGGAATCTTGTGGCCACTGGCCATGAAGGCCTGAGAGAGCGCTTCGGGGAAAGTGTCACCGAAGCACGCGACTTCGCCCGTCGAACGCATTTCTACGCCAAGCCGTGGGTCTGCTCCGTCCATCTGAAGGAAGGAGAACTGCGGCGCCTTGACCGCGTAGCGCTTGGGCTCCTCGACGTCGTTGGTCCTCTTTAGTTTCCCGCCTCGCATCACCGGGGCTACCACGTCAATCAGGTTTACCCCTGTGGCTTTGCAGACGAAGGGGAGGGACCTCGATGCCCTCAGGTTGCACTCGATGACGAAGACGGATGCGCCCTTCACCAAGAACTGAATGTTGAGGGGGCCTTTGGCCTTGAGTTCACGCGCGATGCTCTTTGTGTAGGTCCGAATCTTCGACTTTGCTGCCTTTGTGACCGAGACTGTAGGGATGGACATGATGGCGTCACCCGAATGGATTCCAGCGTCCTGGACGTGCTCGACTATTGCTCCGATCACAGTGTCCTTGCCGTCTGACACTGCATCGACCTCGACCTCGCGGGCTCCCTCCATGAACTCGCTGACCACCACAGGATAGTCGGGGTTCACCCGTGCCGCTTTGGTGATGTAAGTCTCCAGTTCCGAGGGGTCCCACATCACCCTCATGGCGGACCCGCTGAGCACGTGCGACGGCCTCACTATGACGGGGTAGCCCACCCTCGCGCAGAAGGTCGCCGCCTCGGCTGGAGAGTGGAACGAGCCCCATACAGGTTGTGGAATTCCAAGCCTGTCGAGAAGGCCGCTGAATTTCGTCCTGTTCTCGGCCATCTCAACGGAGTTGGAAGATGTCCCGAGGACGACGACCCCCCGCTTCTCCAGGCTCTCTGCGAGGTCGTTGGGCGTCTGGCCTCCCACGCAGAGGACCATCCCTTCAGGCCTCTCTTTGTCATAAATCGCAAGAAGTCTCTCCAGCGTAAGCTCCTCGAAATACAGTCTGTCGCTCATGTCGAAGTCGGTGGACACTGTTTCGGGATTGCAGTTGACCACAATCACTTCGTCGAATCCATTTTCCTTGAGCGCCCAGGCCATGTTCATTGTCCCCCAGTCGAACTCGACCGAGCTGCCGATCCTGTAAGGTCCGGCGCCGAGGACCATTACTTTCCGCTTCTTTGTGGCCGGTGCCTCATCAACCGATGCGCCGAAGGTCTGGTAAAGGTAGTTCGTCTTCGAAGGCCACTCGGCTGCCAAGGTGTCGATCACCTTCGTCACAGCGGTCACTCCAAGGTGGATGCGAGACTCCCTGACTCTGTCCTCCCCGACGCCAAGAAGGGCTCCTAGCTGCTTGTCGGAAAAGCCCAGTTTCTTCGCCCTGGAAATCACACTGCGGGTCGGGATGGTCCCGGGGGTCTCCGATTCCAGACGTCCGTGGAAGTCCACTACGTTCTTAAATTTACGAATGAACCACATGTCGACTTCGCTCCTGGCAGCGACCTCGTCGGGGTCGACCCCGATTCTTAGGGCATCAGCCAGGTCGAACACTATGCTGTCGGTTGGGTGCTCCAGCCTCCTTAGGGACTCGGGACGGTCGGGTGGAGTTGCTCCTGTTCTGATTACCCCGTCGAACTGCGGATTGGCCATCCGCGCGGCCTTCTGAATGGCTTCCTCAAACCCCCGACCCACGGCCATCACTTCCCCGATAGATTTCATAGAAGTGCCTATGGTCCGGACCGCGCCATCGAACTTGACCGTGTCCCACCGCGGCATTTTCACAACCAAATAGTCCAGGGAAGGCTCGAAGAGGGCAGTCGTCACCCCGGACACCTTGTTTTTCAGCTCGGTCAGCTTGTACCCCAGAGCGAGCTTCGTCGCGATGTAAGCAAGGGGGTAGCCGGTCGCTTTGGACGCAAGGGCGGAGGACCTGGAAAGCCTGGCATTGATTTCGATGGCCGCGTACCTTTCAGACCCTGGGTGCAGCGCGAATT
>DATDGE010000191.1:0-2467 GCA_036522255.1 Nitrososphaerales archaeon
CCTGCTTCAGCTTACCTTGAAGGTGAGTACGGATTGAGCGGTATCTGCATCGGCGTCCCCCTCAGGCTCGGGAGAAGCGGGATAGAGAAAATCTACGAGCTCAAGCTCTCGGACAAAGAGCGCGACTGGTTCAACAGGGGCGCTGATACTTTGAAAGAGGCCATTGCGACTCTGACATCCTTGTAACAAGACTAAAGAATCGACATCGGAGGCCGACAAATCTGGTTGCCGACCGTGGTTTTCCTCAAGGATTTCCCCGCCAAAACGACCCATGCGGTTCAGGTCGGAGGAGTCAGATCTGCAAACTGAGTTCGACGTAATCGTTGTAGGAGCCGGCCCCGCCGGCTCAGCGGCATCGTTGTCCCTTGCGAGGAAGGGAGTCAACGTGCTGATGCTGGAGAAGGCCCGGGTTCCTGGCGAGAGGAACATGTCAGGGGGGGTCATCTATGGAGATTTTCCGGGCGAACCTGGGCTCCTCGGCCTCGTCCCCGACTTCGAAACGAGCGCTCCGCTTGAGCGCAGGATACTATCACATGAGATCGTCTTCCTTGACCATCCAGACATGAAAAAAGGGACAAGCAGGTACTACCGTCTTTCGAAGGCCTCGCTCCCAGCAAAGCTGGGCCTCGCTCAGTTGGGCTTCGAATCGGGCCACGACTATTCAGTGCTTCGAGTCCCGTTCGACCGGTGGTTCGCCAACCTTGCCGTCGAGGCAGGAGCGATTCTCTCGACTGAGACTACGGTCGAAGGGCTCCTGAAAGAAGGCCATGTTGTCGTCGGAGTCAGGACAACCAAGGAGGAGCTTAGGGCAAAGCTCGTCATCGACTCTTCGGGGGTGACCTCGAACCTGGTGGAAGAGGTTGGACTAAGGGGGAGACTCACTCCGCGCCAGCTGTACCATGGAGTGAAGCGTGTCTACAAACTTGAGCCGGAAACGATCGAGAAGAGATTCAGGGTAAAGAAAGGGGAAGGGAGGGCTGTCCTATTCCTCGGCGACTTCATGCACGGCATTGGGGGTGAGGCGTTCGTCTACACGAACAGAGACACTCTTTCCGTCGGGCTCGTAGTCTCTCTGGATTCGCTCGTCAGAAAGACCACAGAGCGCTTCAACGAAGTGGGCAAGCTGGTCGATGTCTTGGACGAGTTCGTGGCCCACCCCATGGTGGCCGAGACCGTGGAAGGGGCGCAGGCGGTCGAGTACTCTGCCCACAACATTCCCAAGGGGTACAAGTCACTGCTAAAGACGCCCTACGCTGATGGCTACCTGGCCACCGGGGACGCCCTCGGGGCGTTCGTGAAAATCGGCCCCATGTTCGACGGGATACGCCGAGCTATCACTTCGGGAATCATGGCTGCCTCGGCATATCTTCAGGCCAACACGTCAGGCTCGTTCAAAGCCAAGAACCTGTCAAGGTACAGGGCCCTGCTGAAATCGGTTTACGAAGATGTCAACAGGTCGGGGAGGGACAGCTTCCTATCAGAGAGCGCGTTCACCTACCGGACCCTTCCTCGGCTGATATTTGGTACGCGCGTGTTATCGAGCGTTTACAAGTTCGAGCCGAAAGCCCAGAAGGTGCCATCAGGCGATGCGACCGCGCCAGCGCAGAAGGGGACCAGCTTACTCGACTTCGATGTGGATGAGGCCTACTCCCACATCAAGGTCGACGCAGCTTTGGCTTCCAAGTCTGTCACGAAGCCCTGGGTTCCCACCTGCCCGACCAACTGTTTTACGCTCCAAACTTCCAATGGGGCCTTCGCATCTTTCAAGGGCCTCTACTTGCATAACCTAGAGCTCGGACGGCGGGGCTCGGGGGGTGGCAACGCTGGGAGGGCGTTCTCCCAGACTCTAGACGACTTTGCATCTGGACAACTCAGATTCGACCATACCGCTTGCATTTCATGCGGCACCTGCGGAGCCATCGGTCCTCCCGAAATGGTCTCGTTTTCTCATGAGAGGGGCGGGCATGGGGCCCGATGCAGATACGGCTAACTCACTTACAGTCTCGACCATGAAGGCCAAATAACTCGCAAAATCCGGAGATAGGCGAGGCGACAAATCTCTGGACATCCCCCGGGTCTCGCTGTCTGAAATACAAAAGGCACGCGAAAGAATCGCGGGCTCGGTCGTCAGGACGCCGATCGTTCCGGCGTCGCGTTTCGAAGACGACGGAGTGTACCTTAAGCTTGAATGCCTTCAGCCCACTGGGAGCTTCAAAGTCAGGGGTGCCTGGAACAGAGTAAGCACCTCGACGGCAGACGAGCGCAAAAAGGGCTTCGTGACAGTCTCAGCGGGGAACCATGGACAGGCCCTTGCCTGGGCTTGCAAGAAGGTTGGCGCGAAATGTACTGTCTATGTCCCAGAAGACGCGGTTGAGCGAAAGGTCGAATCCATCAGGTCGATGGGTGCCACAATCATCAGGCGTCCACACAAGGAGATCATGGAGTCGATGAGCGACGACAGGATGAC
>DATDGE010000192.1:0-15465 GCA_036522255.1 Nitrososphaerales archaeon
TGATGAAGTCTATCGCTCCGTAGTCCGCCCTGCCGGCGAGCCCGTCCACCTCGTCCAGGAAGATCAGGGTACTCCCTCCGAAGAGGCTTGTGCTTGCGATGGCTTCCCCCATCTTCTTGGTGAGCCTCTCCTTCGTCCTGGAGTCACTGGCATTGAGCTCCACCAGCTGGAACCCCAGCATCTCCGCTGCCAGGTGCACGGTAGTCGTCTTCCCGGTCCCTGGAGGCCCCACCAACAACGCCGCCCTGCTTCCAGGCTTCCACTTCTTGAGCCAGAGCAGAAGCTTGGTCCTACCCTCGACGTTGCCGACCATCTCATCCAGACTGTCAGGCCTGTACCTGTCAGTCCACAACTAGAACGCTCCTCCGATGAACACCAGGAGCCCCACGGTCATCCCGGCCAGGGCGACCTTCTTCACTCTGTAGGCATTGGACGCGTCGTGCCTCAATAGAATCGCGATGGCAAGATAGGCGAACAACGCGTCGGGGATGAGCACCCCAAACGTGTAGAGTCTGTTGGCGAGCCCTGTGAACAGTGGCACCCAGCTCGTGATTACGGCGAGAAGAAAGAACAGAGCGCCTATCACGGACGCTGATCGGAGCCCCCTGCTCCTCGCCACCGAGTTGACATCTCTTTTCGCGTCCCCCTCGACGTCAGCCATCGCCTTCACAACCTCCCTGCCGACCCCTGAGAAGAAAGCCGTCAGGGCCATCATCAGAAGGAGGGAGCCTGCTATCGACCCCCCGGAAATCGCGCCGCCATAGATGAACGGAATCGCAAGGGAAGAGGCGACGATCAGATTCCCCGCCAATCCAGCTTTCTTGACCCTGCTGTTGTAGAGCCAAGAGAGAAAAGCGTAGGCCAGAGCTATGACAACCGCGAGGGGATTCAAAGTAAGCACAGAGCAGGCTATTCCCGCTGTAAGAACCACAACGGAGATCCTGGCCGCAGTCTGGGCGGAGACCCTCCCGCTCGGGATGGGCCTTTCGGGTCTATTGACCTTGTCTACCTCCACGTCGTAGATGTCGTTCACCACCATGGAGTAGGCGCATATGAAAAACCCGGTCAAGAAGCCCAGGGATAGCTGGGGAATCACGATCGAGGCGGGCTTCGATACGAAGGCTCCCACGACCACGGCGAATCCAATCATCGCGCAGTTGACAGGACGGATCAGGTCCAGGGCGGCTCGCGCATTCAAAGGACCTAGAACCTGGCCTTGCTAACTTTGTAGTAGATTACCTCCCCTCTCCGCTCAATCACCGCAATGATAGCCTCCTTCCCCATCTTCGCCATTTCCTTAACGGACTTCTGCAGGTCGCCAATCCCCTTCTCTATTCCTTCATCCAGGGCAAAGACAACGTACTTCGCCGGCTTCTTGGGATAATCTCCCCGCTCGTAGACCCGGAGGTCGGTGCCGAACCCGAACCCCTCCCTCACCACATACCCCCTGCTTCTCAGGTCTCTGTAGATCACGAACCTCGTCCATGAATCCGCGGCCCTCGTCTGGGCTAGCTCCGCGAGCTTTTCGAAGTTGACCTTCTTCTCGGATTTGTCCAAAAGTTCGAGCTTCTTCATGTACAGGAGATAGAGCGCTTCGTAGTCTCGCAAAACGAGCTCGTCCCCCTCCCTGCTCCCGTACCCTGACCCTTCGAGCTCTCCGAATCGGTCCTTGCCCGAGACTCTGACAGTGTCCCCGGCGAGCACGGCGCTGAATGGGGTGATTTGTTCATCGGAAACAGGGACTTCTTCCAAATTCACTCAGTGTCCGGACGCTGGCCCAACCGTATTTGAAGTTGAAGTTGATTTCTTGGGAGCGCAAACGATTTAGGGCTCGTCGGGTTCGTGCAGCCTATGGCCGATTTTTTCACCCTGCGAACCGTCTCTTGGGAGGATGGCAGAGTGAAGATGATTGACCAGACAGCACTCCCGTTAAAATTGTCATTTGTCTCCTACACCAAAGCGGAGGAGGTGGCCAATGCCATCAGAACAATGGTAGTCCGTGGAGCGCCGGCCATCGGTGTTGCCGCCGCCATGGGGCTCGCGCTTTCCACTCGTAATTCCAAGGCGACCGGCATCCCCGACTTCCTGCGCGAAATGGAGTCGGACGCAGCTCTACTTCGTTCCACGAGACCTACTGCGGTCAATCTCTTCTGGGGGATTGACCGTGTCATCAAGAAAGCCGGGGAAGCGAAAAGTGTCCGCGAGGCCAAGGAGCTCGTCGAGGCTGAAGTCAGGGCAATGGAAGAGGAGGATGTTCAAACAAACCGAAGGCTCGGCAAAATAGGCGCAGAACTAATCGAAGACGGCGATACCGTCCTCACACAGTGCAACGCCGGGGCTCTGGCAACAGTGGGCTATGGTACTGCTCTGGGAGTCGTAAGGGCCGCGGTGGAGCAGGGGAAATTGGTCAAGGTCCTTGTCCCAGAGACTCGGCCCGCCCTTCAAGGCGCACGACTGACAGCCTTTGAGTTGTTACAAGACAGAATCGATTGCACTCTGATATCGGACACCGCCGTAGGGCACATGATCAGCATCGGTCGGGTGGATAAGGTCGTCGTCGGGGCTGACAGGATAACGAAGGACGGCTATGTCTTCAACAAGATAGGGACCTACCAGCAGGCAGTCCTGGCAAGCAGGCACGGAGTTCCTTTCTTCCCGGCGGCCCCACACTCAACATTTGATCTATCGAGGAATCATGATTCTGTGACCATAGAGGAGAGAGCCGCCGACGAAGTCGTCAAAATCCGAGGGAAACGCATTGCACCAAAAGGAGTACCAGTCGCGAACCCAGCCTTTGATATGACACCACCGGAATTGGTGACTGGAATCATCACGGATAGAGGATTGCTCCAACCCCCCCTCCCAGAATCCATTCAGCGCCTCATCTCTTAATTACCTAGGCCTGTCGCTGCGGTCTCGGGCCCGTAGCCTAGCACGGATTAAGGCGTCAGCCTTCGGAGCTGAAGAGGCGTGCCTCAGAGACCATGGGTTCGAATCCCACCGGGCCCGCCTACACAAGGACGAGAATTCTTCACTCAACGGACTAGTATTCCAGAATCTTCGGGTCCACTTCAACCCTCCACGCCGCAATGCCGCCTCTGAGGTTCTTGACATCCGTGAAGCCTGCAGACGTGAGGTAGCTTACCGCGTTCGCGCTCCGTCGGCCATGATGGCAATACACCACAACTGTCTTGGACTTCGAGAGGTCCCCTACCCTTTCCTGGAGCTGGCCTAATGGGACAAGCTTGCTTCCTTCAAGATGGCAGATTTCATACTCAAATGGTTCTCTGACGTCAACCAGCTCGACGTCTTTTCCTTCATCGAGCATCCTCTTCAGCAGGATCGGCGTCAACTCGGGGACTGATTCGATGGCCTCTATGTTGCTGCCGCAAAAGGCTTCGTAGTCCTGCAAGTTTTTGATGGAAGGGTTGGGACCGCAAATCGGACAGTCCAGGTTCTTGCCCACCTTGATTTCCGTGAACTTCATTTCTGTTGCGTTCAGGACGAGGAGTCGCCCGATCAGCGAATCTCCAATGTGAAGAATCAATTTGAGGGCCTCGGCTGCCTGGAGGCTGCCCATTATGCCCGGAAGGACCCCTAGGACGCCAGCCTCGGCGCAGGACGGGACAGTGCTCGGGGGAGGCGGTTCAGGATAGACGCATCTATAGCAGGGTCCTGACTTGTCAAAGACGATCATCTGACCATCGAGCCTAAACACACTGGCATAGACGTCGGGCTTCTCCAATAGGACGCAGGCATCGCCTATGAGGTACCGCGCCGGGAAGTTATCGGTCCCATCGATTATGATGTCGTACCCTCGGAGAATCTCGAGAGCGTTCGTCGAGTCAAGCTCAGTGTCGTAGATTTCGATTTTGATGTGGGGATTCGTCATTTGCAGCCGAGATTTGGCCACCCAAACTTTCTTCTTTCCTATGTCTTGCTCCGAGTACAGGACTTGTCGGTGAAGGTTGCTTGCCTGGACAGTATCGTGATCAACTAGTCCGATTCTGCCAACTCCCGCGGCAGCGAGAAAGACGGCGGCGGGTGTTCCAAGGCCACCCACCCCAACAACGAGAACGCTGGAAGCCTTCAACTTCCTCTGTCCATCCGGGCCAATTTCAGGCATGACGATCTGCCTGCTGTACCTTTCAAACTCCGTTCTGGTCAAAGCGGATTCATTCTCCGAAGACTCCGTCATGTTGTCGCTCCCACTTCTGCTTGCCACGTCCTAATAACGGCTCTTCGTCCATGAATCAGGCGGCGGGACGTAAACTTCTCAGGGGTGGCAGACAGGGTTGAAGTTCGCGTCGGCGGCGCAATAGGTCCACCCATAGACCGACCCGGAAGTGACCAGAACACTGTCGGCCCCCACTTGGCTCGACTGCCATCCGGCCGGTTTGTTGTAGCTCCAAAGGAACCAGTATTTCGTGGCTGTATTGGAAATCCCCGCGATGCCTTGGACCAAATGCTCGCCGTACTGGGGATACCACTGGGCATCGACATGGCCACCATTGAGGACCACGGTTTCAATGTAGAGATTCCAGCCCGCGTCTATGGCCGTGTTGTTGTACCACCTCTGGGTCCCGTTGCCGTAGTCGAACAGCACACTGTTGCGAAGGAGCGTTGAAGAGACCGGGCTAAGGCTCTGATAAGTCTGCCACAAGGTGCTCAGCTCAAGGCTGGCCTGTTTGTAAATCGGCATGCTGGTGTTCATCACCGCGATGGACCTTGACAGAAGGGATATCGATTCGTTGTACCTCGAAAGAATCAAGTTGAAGTTCGAAGCCAATTTAGTGTAATTCGAGTTCAGGCTGTTCAACTCTGCCGTCAGTTTCGAATTGTTCGAGGCCGTATCCGACTTCTGGACGTAATAATAGCCTGCGAATGTTGCAGAAATTATCACCAGGGCAGTTGCCGATGCGGCAAGCGCGTAGAAAGAGCTCTTGCTGGTCAACTGCTTCCCTTCGCCGATGCAGGCTTTAACCCCAAATTGTGGCTCAGGCCAAATCTGAGAATCATCACAACGATTGTCGGAACGAGGAAAATCCCGAACAGAAAGTCGCTCAACTCGTGGGCAAGGGTGAAGGGCAGTCCCAGGAGAACCGTTCCGACATATTTCTCCAGCGTCACAGAGGGCCAGAACGCTATCAGCGCAGTTCCGAATTCGGTCTCCAGGTCCCAGAGGACGGCGCAAACAGCAAGCAGGCCCCCCATGGCGACGCTTATCCCCGAGTTGAACAAATGCTCCCCCGCCCAGATTCTCGAAGCAACGTGACCCGCAAGTGCGAAGATCACTTCGCCAAGAACGAGGAACGGAGCAATGAAGCCGGGAGACCCCCAGGGCGTGGCGTAGGCCCATATGAACTCAGAAAGAACGCCAACCGAAGCGCCGATACGAAAACCGAAGAGATAGGCTGCCAGGAAAACCAAAGAGTCGAGCAGTTTGACGTTTGCCATCCCGGCCATGACGAAATCTGAGCCGACGATGAGGGCCGTGAAGATTGCAACTATGGCCACAGACTGCGACCTGCCCGGCACGCCGGATGGATAATCCATCCAGTTAATAAGCCCAGGAGGTGGGGAGGAATCGAGCCGGGCGAAGCCGCCTAGTCCCGGGATTCAGGGCCCACAGACGCAACGTACACGGCCAACTCCTCGAAGAAGACCCGTAGCGAGGCAACCTTCTCAATCATAAACCCTGAACTCGCGCATGCTCCACGAAACTTGACCAGGTCCGCCGCGTCATTCAGGACCATTACGACCCTGCCACTGGACTTGACCACGCGGAGCGCCTCTTTGAGGAACATCAAGGGGACCTCGAGCGACTCGCCTCCTTCTACGGCGGGGTCGGCCCCGACCGCCGCGGCAATATACGGCGGATTGAAGGCGACAAGGTCGAATGTGGACGAGCGGATGCACGATGCGCCATCGCCCAACACGAAATCAACGCCAGCTCTCTTCCAGTCCATCATCGAGGGTCTGACGATGTCGGTTCCCACCGCTGTGGCGAACCTCCCGGAGAGTTCTATCAGGGTCCCGGCATTCCCTGCGCCTAATTCGAGGCACGACCCTCCGGAGTATTTCGAGAGTGCCCTCCTCAGAAGCGCAGAGTCCTCGGAGGCTATGTAGGGTTTCCGGCTCACCTGGGCAAGTCGTCGTCCTTGAAAGACTTGTACTCGTCGGGCGTCAGCACCTGCGTGATGTTCTGGGTCTGATAGAAGTACGCGGGTGTCCCGTCAGGGGAGAAGGCCGGACTATTGTCCGGGTTCTGCAGTCTGTACACCTTTACCACTGCAGGCTTTATGCCGATGACCGTCCCGTCGTCCAACGCGTAGTAGCTGAACATCTCCCGCAATGGCTTGAACCCTACCAGTTTTCCCTTAGGTTGCGGCGAAGGTATCATAGCCAGCCATCCTTCTGGGGCGTTAAAAGGGTGAGTTGGCAACCAGCTTCTGGATACCGGAGCTGTACTGGGCTGCCTTCTTCGGCGTCGACGCAAGCTCCTCGGGGACCCCGACCACGATGGCGGCCGTTCTCAGGATGGCCTTTCGCACCCCTTCTCGGATCTTGTATGATACCGGCAGAGAGAGCCCAAAGTCAACGACCTCTCTCCCTTCGAATGGTAGCTTGGGTTGCACCCATTTGACACAAGCAGCAAAATCGCGTATCCTCCCCCTCTGAGCGTACTCCTTCACATCCGACTCCATCATCGATTTCGCCGCTTCCTCCCCGTTCACCCGGAAAGCCTCCTCGTATTTCGCGTACCCTCCAAACAGTTCATCGGCAAGCTGCCCCAGCAAGATGACCCTTGCTCCGGCGCTTCGCGCGCTCTTCGAAACGAGCGAATAGAGGCACCAGAGGCTCCTGTCCATCAGCGTCGGTTCGAAGGGGAGTTCAATCCCTGTCAGCTCAATCGAGACAGCCTCCTTTGTGATGCTCGTGGTCACAAGTTCGATGCCGAGGTCGCGTGCCGCATCCCGTGCTCTTGTCTCATCTCTAGAATCTCTAGAAAAGGCGGAACAACCGACAATCTTGACATGCCTCTTCGCACAGGCGGCCACAACGGAGCTGTCGAGTCCACCGGAGAAAGCAACTGCTACCTTCTCCTCTCCGGCGACGGCATTCTTCACCGATCGCTCGACAAGAACGGCGAGCTTCTGTGCCGCCTCATCGAACCCGAGCAGGGGACGGCTCAATGCTTCGTCACCTGTTCCTTGATCTTCCGCGCCACCGCAGTCCCCACTTTCTCGACCATGGCCAGCCTGTCGGCCGGAGCCTCCTTGATATCCTCGAGCGTCTTGAACCCGGCGGTATAGAGGGCCCTGGCCCTGACCCTCCCAACCCCCTGGAGGACGGTCAACTCCACCAACTCCTCGCTGACCCCGCTCACCACTCTCCTCCTCAAAATGTCCGCCTGCCTCACCATTTCGGGGGTCTTGTAGAGCTTCGACAGCTCTTCAAGAGCGTGGAGCAGCCAGTCCGCGTTGTCCACGGCCCTGTGCATGTCCCCGGGCTCGACCCCCAGCCTGGTCAGCAGCTGCTCTTCCCTCCACTCGTCGATCCATCCGTGGAGCGCCATCACACTCCTCATGTCCTGAAGCACCCTGTCGTAGTCCGAGAAGGCCTTGGTGCTGTGTCTCTCCAGCATCTCAAGCGCGTGCTCTTCCATGAAGGCCATGGCCTGGTCGTAGTCCTTGCTTCTCAGGGGGAACTTGGGCTCGAAATCCGGGGTAGACGCGACCGCTTGCAGAATGCCCGCTGTGTAATTCCTCCCCGGCTCGACCCGCCGGATCGCGTCCCTGAACATGACCCCGGTGACAGGGTCGATGTACAGCATCGACACGCGTCTGCCAAAGTCAGTCGCGTAGAACAAATCGCCGTGGGATTCTACCAGCCTCTCGCTCAGCAGGTAGCCAAGGGCCTTCTCTGTGTGCCTCCCGACCCTCTCCGCCCCCACCTGCTTCGCAAGCAGCGTCGACCCGAACAGGCTGTCCAGGTCCTTCTTCGACAACCCGGCTGCAGTGGCTATGGTGGCCAAAGTGTGGGAACGCATCGCCGACTCGTCCGCAAGCCTGGATTCGATGGGTTCGGGCGGACCCTTCGCATAGTGCTCCAGGAAGTCCGCCGATGTCTGAGAGGGTGGCGGTATCATCACTGTCTCCCCGTGGTCATCGTACTGTGGCCTCCCCGCCCTTCCGGCCATCTGCTTGTACTCCTGGACGGAGATCTCCGCGTTCCCCCCGCGTTCCGCGTCGTACCTGGTCATGTCGGCGACGACAACGCGTCTCGCGGGCAGGTTCACCCCAAGTGCAAGGGTTGGAGTGGCGGCCAGGAACTTAATTGCGCGCGCCCTGTAGTATTCCTCCACTATCTTCCTGTGCTCCGATTCCAGCCCTGCGTGATGGAAGGCTGACCCTTTTGCAACGACTTCCGCCAGTAGCCTGCTGAGGCTCGTCTCCTCTCCTGAGGTCAAGATTCTCCTTGAAGCCTCGGACACCGCCTTCTTTTCTTCAGCGCTGAGCTGCTTCTGTGTCAGCTCCGCCGCTCGGGTCGCCAAGCTCACGGCCCTGCGCCTGGTACTGGCGAAAACCAAGGCCTGCCCGCCCTCCTTCAGCGTGTCCATCGCAACGTCGATGGGCGGCCCATAGGTCGACTTCGGTATACTCCTCTCCTCGCCGTCAGCGAAGATGATCCGTCCGTAGTCGTAGACCCCCTGCCTGAGGGGGACGGGTCTCCAGTCGAGCTCCACGAAGACAGCTCGAAGCCATTCTGCAATCGTCTTGACATTGCTGATGGTGGCCGAGAGGGCCAGGATCTGAGCATCCATGCCCAGGTGCATGACCTTCGTCAGTATCATCTCCAGAGTGGGCCCCCTGCTGTCGTTCCCTGCCAGGTGAACCTCATCGGCTATGAACAAACCCACGGAATTGATCCAGCTCGCCTTGTGCCTCATCACCGAATCGAATCTTTCGTTTGTGAGCACTATGATGTCAGACCTCCCCAATCCTTCGCCCGTGGAATCGTAGTCCCCGGTGGAGATGCTAGTTCTCATCCCGAACCTGGCGAACTCAGAGAATTCCGCGTACTTTTCGGAGGCCAGGGCCCTCAGAGGGGCGAGGTACACTACCTTCTTGTGCTTCTCCTTGACTTTGAGATAGGCTGCAATCAGGGCGAGGAGCGTCTTCCCGCTGGCCGTGGGTGACGCCACCACGAGGCTCTTGCCTTCAAGCAGCCCGGCCAAGATCGCCTGCTCCTGGGGCGGATAAAGTGTGTCAATCCCTTTGCTCCTGAAGTAGTCCAGCAACTCCTCTGGAACCTTGACATCTTCGAGCCTCAACGGTCCGTCCCCTTCGGCCTAGCCGCCAAGCCGTCGGATGAAGCCGGGCTTGGACTCGTAGACCATGCCTTCTCTGAACATCGTCCTTATCATCTTCTCCGCGTCCTCGTCGGAGAACCTCGCCTTCACAAGTTCCTCCTTGAACACCTTTCGCTCAACCGGTTTCTTCTCGCTCCCCTCGAGCGACTTGAAAACCTCCATCGCCGCTCTGAGGTTCTTGGTCTCACCGACCGGCTTCCCGAGCTGTATCCCGAAGTCAGTCTTCTTTGTGGTCGTGTCAGTCAGGACCTCTTCCACCATCCTGTTCATCAGGGCGATGGCGGCCAGCGCGTCCTCCTCGGTAACCTCGTTTCTGAGCAACACCCTCGCCCTGGCCGTCGCGATTCTGATAAGAGCCTCGAGGGTCCTTGGGGTGGGGGGAATGGACTCGTCGGTCCCTCCCTCTCTCCTGAGCTGCAGGTAGTAGTCCTTCAGCCTACCCATCGCCTCCTTGGACAGGTCTGGGGCTATCCGCTTGGCGTAGGCCAGGTACTTCTTGAGCAGGGCGAATTCAATCGGGGGCGGGGATGCGTAGGACTTCCTCGCATGGACAGCCAGGATGTGGGTCGCGAGCTTTTCGTCTTCCGCGGGGGTCGGCTGGTCCCTAAACACGAATATCAAATCAAACCTTGTCAGGAGCGGAATCGGCAAAGTCCCGATGTTCTCAATCAAATTCTGAAATGGGTTATACCTTCCGAGGACCGGGTTGCACGCAGCCAATATGGCTGTCCTGGCGTTGAGGGTCGCGTAGATTCCTCCCTTGGCGATGGTGACCGTATGCTGTTCCATCATTTCGTGCAGCGCCGTCCTGTCCTCGGGCTTCATCTTCTCGAATTCATCGATGCACGCGATCCCTTGGTCGGCCAGCACGACGACTCCTGCCTCCAACATCAATACGTTCTTTTCTCTAATAACGGCCGCAGACAGCCCAGCAGCTGTAGTTCCCCGTCCCGAGGCATATAACCCGCGAGGCGCGACCTGCGAAGCGAACTTCAACATCTCCGATTTTCCAGTCCCAGGATCACCCACGAATAGCGCGTTGATATCCCCCCTCAACTTCGTCCCGTCGGGAAGAGCCGTGGCGTTCCCACCTGCGAGCAGTAGGAGTATGGCCTCCTTCTCGGACTGGTGTCCGAGTATCACCGGGGCTATGGAGCTCACCAGCCTTTCGTAGGCGTCCGGCGCCCCCGCGACCTTCTTGATCAGCTCCTCGTCCTCCTTCGTTACTAGCACAGTCTCAGGCTCCTTCCCTTTCACCTCGACCTGGTTGCAGTCGATCTGAGACCTGAATAGCCTCGTCCTCACCTGGCCCAAGGAATAGTCAGGGACTGCCCTGACGACCCCCGTCAGGACCACCCTGTCACCGGGCCTTGCCGTGTTCACGATATCCCCTTCGACGTTGACGTCGAAGAACTGAGGAAGCTGCCCCGGAGGGAGCTCTTCGGGGAGCTCCTGGATTCTGAACACTTGGAAGTCCATGAACCTGCTGTGCTTCTTGTCGAGCTCGAAATTCCTCACCTCTCCGCAGAGTTCGCACTTCGCCGGCTTCTTCAGAGCAAGGTCATCTTGCTGCTCGTAGGTGAGGTGCCCGCTGGGACACACCCAGGCGGCCTCCGTCATCAGCGGCCTGAGCTCCGAGGTCCTGACCACCATACCAGAAACAGCTATCATCTTGTCAATGTAGGAAGTGTCCACCTGCCTCAGGGGCACCAGGTCGCTGATGCCTCTCACCCTGACAACAAGCTCCCTCTTCACCCTGTCCGCGTAGAGCGCGTTCTCGCTCCTCATTGTCTCGAAGGCAGCGATCTTGAACGAGGCAAGGGAAGAGTCCGGCTCAAGCAGGACCCTGTTGGCGAGGTCGTTGTTGTACTTCAGAAGGTCCCCGAAGTCGACGACGAGGGATTTTCCCTCGTTCGAGATAAGTTCCGATATCTTGTCGCGGTAGACGTGGGTCCCCGACCTGTCGGTAACGGATTTCAGGAAATCCTCGAACATCTCGGAGAGCTTGCCGCTGGCCAGCGTCGCCATCTACCCGACCCCTCCGAGTAGTCCCCCCTTCCACTCCTTGGAAAGGGACTGGGAGACAGCGAAAAACGCCGACTCCTCGGGTGTGAGCTTCTCCGTCAGAGACGATGAGGAGGTAGACGAGCTTGAGAGTGAGAGCAGCTTGCTAAGCCTAATCCCCACCAGGTCATAGCAGACGGCGCTCAGCCTGTCAAGCTCCTCTTTCTTCACCTTCCCTTCTGCAACCCCCCCGCTCAGCTGGCCCAGCCTCCTCCTCATCTTGACGTAGAAATCCCCTGGAAGCGGCGAGAGTTGCAAGGGCCCCATCATCTTCTCCTTGCTCAGGGTCCTGAATATCTCGTTCTCGAAGGGCCCTTCGACGGCCTCCGCCATTCCCTGGCCGATAAGTTCGTCCGCGACCCATCTTGGAAGCTCGATGGACTCCCCCTCAGACAATTGCTCAATCCTGAAATCCCCGACATCAAGATTCTCGACGGCCGAGCGCATCTTGACCAACGCCTTCCCGAGCATGTACTCCCTCTCTCTCCGTTCGAGCATCTGCCTTAGGGAAATTTGCTCTTCCGACAAACCGTCCGGCGAGAACCTCCTCACGATAATAAATGTTTGAACCGCCCGTCTTCATCCATTCGTCTTTGGAGGAGGACCCGAGTCTTCCGACTTCTCTCTTCTCGGCCGGACCTTTCCCACTAGGCGTCTGAAGAAACCGCTGCCCCTTCTGTCCTCAGTTCGGTTAGGGGCGGGTGCCTTCATGGCAGCGACTAACTGAGCAAGCTTTCCGCGTGGAAGGGTCGGCGTGGGCTTCTCCCTGATGAGCCCCTCCGGTCTGAGCAACAGTATCATTATCAGCACCGCCGCGAACGCGAGGTCCTGGAGCCAGTTTGGGTCAAAGGGAAGGAATCCAGCCACGTGAGGCTGCAGCACCTGCAGGCCTTTGTACGCAAGCGTGAAAAAGAAGGCGCCAACTGCCGTTCCAATGTTGTTTCCTGAACCCCCGATTATGACAATGAGGAAGGGCCAGAACGTCCAGGCGAACCTTGACCAGTAGTCCCATTCGACAGACGCTATCTGAAAGGTGATGAGGATTCCGGCGACTCCAGAGATGGCCGACGCTATGATCAATATGTTCCTCCTCATCGCCGCATCGTCCTTCCCAAGCGCCCTGGCCGCGTCTTCATTGTCCCTGATGGCTCTGAGGGTCCTCCCCAAAGGAGACTTGCCGAGCCGCTGAGCAAACATGAAGACGACTAACCCGAACAGGCCAGCGACCAGTGCTGCAACCAGAGTCCTGTCACCAGCTCCGGTCCCAGTGGGGAGGGTAGACCAGTAGAAGTATGGGTCGGGTACGTTGATGTTCTGGGCACCGCCGACGAGCGGCTCGTATGTCCTCATCACCACCTGGAAGAATTGGGCCGACCCAAGGAGCAACATGCCGAGGTAGTCCTCTCTGAGTCTGATGGCCGGGTAGGAGGCGAGGAACCCAAACAGGGCGCCCACAGATGCCGCTATCACCAACGAGACGAGAATCAGTTCTGCCACGAAGACAGGGTCGTTGACGAGTTTGGTGTCGATTGTGTTGATTATGCTTGTATTCTGAATGATGAAATCGCCACGGATTCCGAACACATACTGGGCGAGCCTTCCCGAAATGGACCCTGCGAAAGCGGCGCCCCCTGCCACGAACAGCACTTTCCCGAAGTTCGGTATACCTGCGTACCCGAACTCGAGGTTCAGCGCAAGGCTGATCCCGAGGTATATCCCGTAGAAGCTAAGGAAATCGATGCCAAAGCTGACCCAGTCGATGCCTAGGAAAATGAGCTGAGGTATGACCCACAACTACTTCTTCGGCCTCCGGAGCTTCAGTGACACGAGCCCACGCGGGAGCACCAGCAGAGCAATCACCATTATGATTAGCGGTATTCCTTTCTGCAACGGGGTGACGTCCGGGTATCCGTTGACCAGCCCATACACGAACAAGTCGGTGCCGAAGCCTGTCGCCATCTCAATTAACAAAT
The DNA here is from genome assembly GCA_036522255.1 of Nitrososphaerales archaeon. Lineage (GTDB taxonomy): Archaea > Thermoproteota > Nitrososphaeria > Nitrososphaerales > Gagatemarchaeaceae > UBA183. Next base: position 13,414 of record DATDGE010000192.1, read on the forward strand.
ACACCCCGAGCGCGAGGAAGACGATTCCTCCAAGCCTCCGACCCCTTGTCCGTTTTCTGACCAGAAAGCCGCCTATCGCGATTGTCAGGAGCGCAACTATCGTCACCCCGGCGAATCCGAACCCCTGACTCAGTCCATATGTCACCAGGTCCTCGCTCCCTCCAATTGCCAATCCTCCGGCGACAGCCCCGAAGATGCTGGTCAGCCCACCCAAGACACTCGATGCGAAAATCTCTACGATAAGGTCCGAACCAGTGGCCGTCCCGCCGGGGAACTTGAGCGTGTACAGAGCCCCCGAAAGCCCGGCGAATCCACCCGCGAGGAACCAAGAAACCACGTATACTCGCTCGGTGTTTATGCCCAGCACCTTAGCCAATGTTGGGTTCTCTACCGAAGCCCTCATTGCGATTCCAAACTTCGTCCTTGTGAAGAGGAGGAAGATCGCAATCGTTATTATTGCGAGCACAATCGGAGCCACCACCGCCACACCCTCGACCCCAAGCACGGAGAAGTCGCCGGGAAGGGCAAAGAATTGCTTGGCCAGGAAAAGTTTGTACACGTTCTGAAGATAATCGGTGTAAATACCAAAGACGCCAATGAAACCTATGTCGATACCAAAGGTAGCAATCATGATGGCAACCAGAGGCGTGCCTCTGTTCGCAAGGGGACGCAGGATTCCTACGTACATTAAGACAGAAGCCACACCTGTGACGAGAAAGGCGACGACGCTCGCCTGATACGGGGTCCAGCTGTTCAGGCTAGATAGCTGGAATGCGGTGTAAAGCCCTATCGTTACGAAGGAGCCATAGGCGAAGTTCGGGACCTTCGTAGTCATGTAGGTCAAGGTCAAACCCATTGCCATGAGAGCAAAGAAGCTTCCATAGATCTCCGCAGAAATCAAGTTTTGACAGAGGGAGTTCAGGGAGGTCGAACAGACCACGTACGCTGGAACCAAGCGTTTGGACTTTATTTCAGAGCTTGAAAAGCCTTAAAATACTTTGCCGGCGACCACGGAAACTCCGTTGAAAAAGAGAGGGGCTTCAACTTCAGTAGTAATCGGATCTCTTATCGTCGGTCTTCTCATCGGAGCCGGGGTCGTCTACGTGGCGGCACCGTCGCTCGGATTGGGATCAACCACAACAGTCCAAGGCGGTGGCGGTCATACTGTAACTACCACCGTAACTACAAGCGCGGCACAGGCTGGAGGGCTTTGCAACGGGCAGACCATCACCATAGGGGCTCTCAACGACCTGAGCGGGCAACTTTCCGCCCAGGGCAAGGGCGACCTAGCGGCTGAGAAACTGGCCATCGTTGAACTCAATGCCTACACAGCTAGCGCACATTGCAATCTAACGTTCAAACTAGATAGTCAAGACTACAAGCTCGACGGTCCAACCGCCCTATCCCAACTTGGGACGATGTACGCAAACGGCGAACGAGTCGTGGTGGGTCCGCTAAACAGCGGAGCGGCCAGGGCAATTCTGTCGTATGCGAACTCGAACCACATCGTCCTCATCAGCCCATCATCGACTTCGCCGGCGCTTCACGTGACCGATGTCACGAGCAATTACCTATTCAGGACTGCGCCGAACGACGCAGCCCAGGGGCAGGCAATAGCTAGGGAAGTGCTGACACAAGGAGCGAAAGCGGTGATAGTGGTCAACAGGGACGACACCTACGGCGGGGGGCTTGCAAACGCACCTGTGAGCTTCCTGAAGCAGGACGGTCTAGCGGCATCTCAAATCGCGGGTCCAATCAAGTATGACCCGGCCATCACAGACTTCTCGAACCTCATATCGACCATGACCACCCAATTCAACAACCTCAACACAGGCGCAGCAGCGGGGCATGTCGCCATTGTAGTGATAGCGGTCCAGGAACTAGGGACGCTGCTCAAACAGGCGTCTACCCAAAGCGCGTCACTCTATAACAACGTGCCTTGGTACGGGAGCGACGGCGACGCCCAGAATTCGGTTCTGAGCAACTCCACCGTCGGCCAGTTTACCTCGCACGTCGTCCTACCATCTACGCTCTTCAATGTGGTCAACAACA
>DATDGE010000193.1:0-4707 GCA_036522255.1 Nitrososphaerales archaeon
CGGTGAAGGAACTGGCGCAGACAATAAGAGACAAGGGCGGAGTCGTGTGCTACGACGCAGCGCATGTGGCTGGTCTGATCGCAGGCGGCCAGTTCCAGGACCCTCTTCGTGAAGAGGTTCAGGTGATGACGTTCAGCACCCACAAGACGCTGTTCGGGCCGCAGGGAGGGGCGATAGTCGCCGGGACCGAGTTGGCTGAGCCTCTGAAAAAAGCAGTCTTCCCCGGGACCACCAGCAACCACCATCTGCACAGCGTGGCCGGCAAGGCGATGGTCTTTGCGGAATTCTTGCAGTTCGGACGAAAATACGCCAAAGATGTAGTGGCCAACGCCCAGGCGTTTGCCGGAAGGCTGGCGGACCTGGGGGAGAAAGTGTTGGGAGAGAAGAACGGCTACACGATGTCACATCAGATCGCGGTGGATGTGACGAAATATTCTGACGGTGGTGTCATAGAGAAGCTCCTTGAGAGTCAGAACGTCATAGTCAACAGACAGCTGATTCCGGGAGACCTGCAGGCAGGGAGGCACTACACGAACCCGGGGGGGATAAGGCTGGGGGTGGCGGAGCTGACCCGGCTGGGCATGGGCAAATCTGAGATGAAGGAAACCGCGGAGGTCGTGCGCCTGGCTCTGGGCGGGACGAAGAAGCGCGAAGTGGTCGGCAGGATCAAGGAGCTCAGGCGAGGGTTCCAGAAAGTCAAGTATTCCTTCAAGGACTCGCCGGCGTACTCATTCAATTAAGGTCGGCTTTAGAAAATCAGTCAGTTCGAGCTGGTCTGCCCTCCTCGGGCCCTGGAAGAGCTGATCAAGCTCCCTCTGGAGCATGTCCAACCTTGACCTAAGGTATGGGTCGACGTCGTAGTCCCGCGCGAGCCTCTGGGCGATGTACAGATACTTCTCCACCGAGGCCCTGGTCAGAGTCCCCCTGATCTCTCCCATGCAAGTGGGACACTTCCATGCAAGGGGGGGCCTGCGCATGGTCAGTCCGCACTTCTTGCACTTGAACGACTGCGTCGCGTACTTCTTGGCGTTCCCCATTATGTCTCTGATAAGGTGCGTCTTGATGATGGACTCGACCACTTCCTTTGTGGAGACCGCGCCTATCTTCGAAGCCACTTCGATCTGCTTCGAAATCTTTTCGTTCAGGGTGCGGAGTGTCGAGTAGGCGCCCCTGGAACGCCTGATGGTCAGTGCGCTGGTCATGTGTGTGAACCCATAGCCGTAGAACTGGTCCTCGTCCTCCAGCCTGTCCTCGATGCGTTCGATGAGGTCGGTGAGCGAAGCGGCAGGAGGATTCGTTTGTGTCTTCTCGAAGAACTCCAGAGGATAGAATGAAGCGACGTCGAAGTTGTGCGCCTGCTCGTCCACCTCTGACGGAAGAAGGATGGGCTGGACCAAGAGCGGAGTGTCCATCAGGCCACCGATCTTTTGCGGTATGTACTCGAGCGAGAAGTTGAGCAGGACATCCACCAACATGAGTATGGAGTCCCCGTCCCCATCGCAGTCGCGCCTCTTTGCCGCGTGCCAGTAGGGGTTGGCGAAACAGACCTGGGCGGTCGAGAAACCTACGATCCTGCCAGCGACACCGACGGAGGTGTGAGGGGCGAGACCGATGACAAGCTTGCCCATCAGGTCTGAAGGCCCATTGACGTTGTAGAAGGGCTTCAGGCCATAGAGGTTCTGGAGTTCGTCGTCGACCCATTGTGCCATTCTGACGAGGTCTCCGGCGACGTCGACTGGGACGATTATGTCCTGGGGCTTCAGCTCGAGTATCTGGTCGTCCCTCTGGAGAGGGAGGCCCTCGTTGTCCTGAGAATATCCAAGGCGGATTAGCGTTTGCATGTCAGCCTTGATGTCCCTGGGTCTAAAGTGTGTCAGTGGCGCGTTCGTTGCGTCTATCCTGAGAGTCCCGTCCTTGTAGACGTAGGCGTCGTGTCTGCTCCTGATGATCCCCTTTTCCAGCGGTTCGGGCATCTTGGAGACGCTCATCAGGCCTCTGACCCCTTTGACGGCCTTGGCCTGGTTGTGTGGGATCCTTTTCCTGATGTCACTGAGCTTCGCGGCGAAGTCGAAGTCCATCTTGGAAAACGGCGTTGTCTTTGTTTTGCAATTGGGGCACGCCTCCTCCTGAGTGGTGGTGCCGCACCTGGGGCAGGATTTGAACGGGGCCGTCGACGCACCGCAGATTTCACACCTAGAGCCCAGGCGCCTCTTCTCGCAATCGGGACAGTAGAGGTTGGCAACCTCGACCTCGACGCTCCCCTTCTTCGAGGCCACGAAGACGTCGCGCGATGGTCCGCCTGCCAGGCCCACGGGGAAAAGCGTGTGGACCGGAGGCTTCAGACGTCTGACCATGGCTTTCTCCGGCCGCCCCACCCTGACACCTATCGTCGTGGTGCTCAGGCGCCCCAGTTGAATCCCAGTCAGACTCCTGACGTAATCAGGTTCGTCGGGAGGGAGGACAATCTCAGGTTCGTTGAGTCTGAGGAGGGTCCTGAGGACCATGGCCGGCTCGCCGATGATTACAGCAGAGTCCCCTTCAATTCTGTGTTCAATCAAGCAGGCGTTGAGGATCCACTTCGACTGGTTCGAACGGACGTCGACGACCACGTCTGCCCCCTCGATTCTAGAGCTCTTCCTCAGTTCTGAGATTTCGTTCGAGCTGACCCGGTCGAACCTCGGAGAGTGAGACGGGTGAAACGGGATTCCGAGCGACTGGGAGATTGCGATGGCTTCGGCCGCCGACGGGATTGTGGTGGGGGAAGCCACAAGCTGTGAGGCCCTCTCGCGAGTGACCCCGGCCGTGGCCAGCATTTCCGAAGCCCCGCGGACCCCTGTCAGCGCTTTTGCGAAGTCCTGGACCCACCATTCAGGAATATAGGGCGAAGGGGGAAGAGCCTTGTTGTTTTCCAGAAAGTCGCCGTAGCTGATCAGGACGTCCCCAAGGTCTACGATCTTGTCGAGTTGGTCGCGGGTTGCTTCTGCGTCGGCGACCGTGGAGATCCTCATCAGGCTCCCGTCCTTGGTCAGTATTGTCGGCCCTTCGATTGAGTCCACGAACGCTATGGTGGCGGCCTTCCCAGGCATGTCGACTTTCACCTGGGTCCCCGTCACCACCGGGTAGTCGAGCAAGGTTGCAACGGCCGGATGAATGCCTATCGTCGAAAGACCAGTGTTCATCGACCTGCCGTATCTCAGTCTGAAGCCGCCCTTGCTCCGTGGCATGGAGAGCACTGCCCGCCCCGAGATGACCTCCTCGAAGTGGGCCCCTGCCTTCTCTGTCTCGTTGGTGGTCTGCTGGGTGGCCCCCTTGAGCTGGTCGAGGAACTCCCACCCCGATATGGTCAGGCTCGCCAGCTTCTTCGAAAGTTTGTTGGCCCGGCCGATGACGCCGTCGTTCAAGACTCGGAGGGCGCCACCCCTGAGCCTGTCGGTGGAGACCCGCTTCAGGTTCCTGTGGACTACGACTTCGATGGGGTCGGTCTCTATGCCGTCGATTTCCACAGGGAGGTTGGAGATGGCCCGCCTGATGTCATCGTCGGTCACCTTGTACTGGAAGTTGCCGACGTCGCGTTCGTAGATTCTGAGCTCCTCCGCGAACCTGTCGATTTCCTCCGTCCGGGCCCTGTAATTGCTCAGGCCGAGCTTCTTGGCAGTCAGGTCTGCGATGACCAGGGAGAACCCGGCCTCGGTACCCCCGGCAGAACGCATGGGGCCAGCGAATGAGACGCAGACGTAGTCACTGTTGTCGTCGTTCTGCTTTATCGTAACGCCGGATATTCCTTCGAGCGGGGCCACGGTGACACCGTCGGTCATTACTGCAAGGCCTGTCCTGACCCCGTAGCTCAGGGCCTCGTGCCTCTCGAGGGCCCCGAATTTTCCTAGGGCTATCTCCTGTGAGATTGTAAGCGCCGCGCGTTCTTTTGACGTGGTATGAAGGAGCTCGCGGAGCCTGCCGACGAGGCCCTCGAACTGGTCGAGGCGGAGCATCTGGTTTACCCTGTCTGCCAAGTCGAAGACCGTCTTGCTCTCGACGACGTCACGCGGGTCGAGGCCCTTGGACCTGGCGACCGATGCGGCCTTGTGTGCGGCCTCGTATTGCGAAAGTATGTCTTGGTAGTATGGGTCGAGCCGCTCAGGGAATGGGGCGAGTGTCTTGACGCGTTCCCAGGCGAGGTCGGCGGAAAAAGACATTTGGAGTCGTCGGTTCGTAAGAGGGAATTAAGGTCTATGCAAATGAGTTCCCCGAAGTCGTCGAAGGTTCATCCTCAGGTCGCGAAAAGCTCTGCCCAGGGTTTGGCCTTCCTCGCGTTGCTCTCCTTCGTCGTTGGTTTCTCCGCTGCCAGGATCTTCGCCACGGCATACCCGAGTGTCGTCGTCCAATCGTCGGGGATACACTTCCACCATTTCTGGTATGGGCTTCTGATGGTGGTCGTGGCGGGGTGGCTGGGGATCGCTTCAAACAGGCCTGAACACGACAGGGCCTACGCAGTACTCTTCGGCTTGGGACTTGGGCTGGTGGGGGACGAGACGGGACTCCTGTTGACCTTTGGGGACTACCGTTCTGAATCGACATATGTCGTCTTCGTGGTCGGCCTTGGTGTCGCTTTCATGATGTTTCTCGCGGTCCGTTACTGGGGGCAACTCAGGGATGAATTGTTACGGGTGGGAAAAGGGGAGAGAGCACTCTACCTAGGAATCGGTATCG
>DATDGE010000194.1:0-10665 GCA_036522255.1 Nitrososphaerales archaeon
GTCGCCAACTTCCTGAAGAAGAAAGACCTCTCCGTCGTCTGCGCCGCCGGGGACACTCATAGGCCTGGAGCCATCGAGCAGCTCACCGAGCACGCAGAGAGGCTCGGCCTGAAGGTCGTCTCCCAACGATATGGGGCCGACCCGGCCGCCGTGGGAAGGGACGGTGTCCTTTACGCCAAGGCCCACCACGTCGACTGCCTCTTGATAGACACGGCAGGGAGGATGCAGACGAACCAGAACCTGATGGAGGAGATGGCCAAGATTGTGAGGGTGGTGAAGCCTGACTTCAGAATCTTCGTCGCCGACGCCCTCACCGGGAACGACGCGGTCTCCCAGGCGGAACTCTTCAACCAGCATGTCGGCTTCGACGGGGCGATCCTGACCAAGGCCGACGCGGACGTCAGAGGTGGAGCAGCCCTATCCATCGTTTACTCGACCGGGAAGCCCGTACTTTTCCTGGGCGTGGGTCAGGGCTACGACGACTTAGTCCCCTTCGACACGAAGAAGTTCCTGGATTCCCTTCTGAGACCGGACTAGTCCGGGTCCAGGGCGTACCTCGGATAAGTCCGCTTGGCCGATTCGACCTCCTTCAGGTCAATCTCTTCAGTGACGAAGGGCTTGGCCGCAGAGGTCGATGCCACCGTGTTTCCATTCGGGTCGATGACCCAGCCGGCACCGCCGAACATTCCCCCGGCCCTGTTCGAAGAGATGCAATACGCCCCGGAAATGAGCGACGCGACCTTTCCTCCGGCCATCCATTTCTCGACGGTTCTTCCCGTACAGCGCGGCACCACCAAGAGCTGGACTCCGTCCTTGCCATATTTTCGCGCGTGACCCATCGCCCAGAGTTCGCTGCAGATCATGAAGCCGGCGCGGCAGCTTCCCGCGTCGAAGGGAGAAAACTCCCTGTTGCCCCTAGAATACCAGGACGCCTCGTAGTAGCCTGGCTCGTCCGGCAGGTAGCTCTTGAAGTGTATGCCCTTCTTCCCTTTTCCCTTCGTCCAGATGAACCCTTCATTGTGCCTTTGCCCTCCCGCCTGGACCGGGCTCGACGCCAGGACCAGTTCCGAACCCAGCTCGCTGAGTCGCTTTGTCCACCGCCTGTGCTCGTTCACCGCCTGCTGCCAGACCTCGGGTTTGTATTTTCTCGCCTTGTAGATCCAGCTGAAGAACGGCATCTCCGGAAGGAGGACCAAATCGCTACCATTCTTCCTGACGTGTTCGCCCAATCTCACCCACTCTTTCTCGAACTTCCTCCTGTCGTCGCTCATCTGAGTTACAGTGACCTTCAAACGAGTCAATGCTACGATTCCTCCTTCAACTTCCGTTGCTCCTCGCCGATCAGCTCCGTCATGGCCTCGAAGGCCCTGCTGGCATCCTTCATGTCCACCACCATGATGGTGTCCGTATAACAGCTAACCGTATCCTCGACGTTCACACGTCTCCTGGAGAGCTGGTTGTAGAAGGAGCTTATGCATCCGGGGGTCGTGATGATCTCCCTTGGGCTGTGTATGGTTATCGCAGCGCCCTCCTCTCCCTCCTCAAGAAGCTCGGCCCCCGCAAGAGCTCTCTTCACCCTGCCATGGAGCCTCTGGTCGAAGATCAGCGTGATGGAGGAAAGCGATTCTGAGACCTGAATGAAATCCTCGTTGAAGTCTGAGAGAAGCGTACTCACGGTCTGGAGTGACCTCCTCGTCTTCTCGACTGACAGCCTGGAGACATGGGTCCTGACATTGACGACGCTCTTTGCGATCACTTTGCTCACTTTGGTTGAGCCGGGGGAGTAGGAACTCTTCAGCCTCTTTAGGGCTGTGGAAATGCCGACCTCCTTGACGTCATTGACCTTCCTCCCCGTCCGAGCAGCGACCTTCGGGACAAGAAGTCTCGAGAGCGCGCTCAGGTTGACGTAGTCCCTGGCTATGGCGTCCTGGATTGAGAGGTCAGACCCAACCTCGTCCCTGACTGCCCTGGTCACCGATACACTCTTGGCCAGTTTTGGGCCACGTCTGACCAAATCACGTTTTTCCTGTCCATAATCTATAAAAGCATTCTTCAGTCGGTTCGTCTCAAATTGCGCAGGACCGTTGCCCTCGCTTTTTCTGGTGGTCTAGACACATCGGTCTGCGTCAAGTGGCTCCAGGAGAAGTACGACATGGACGTCGTGACTGTCACACTTGACCTTGGTCAGCGCGACGACCTGCACGAGGTCGAAAGACGTTCAAAGCTCATCGGGGCCAAGAGTCACTTCACCATCGACGCAAAGGAGGAGTTCATCAAAGACTACGTCCTCCCTGCAGTGAAAGCGAACGCACTCTACGAGGGGAAGTATCCTCTGAGCACAGCTTTGGGGAGGCCTCTGATAGCGAAGAAGCTTGTAGATGTCGCAGAAAGGGAGGGCGCCACCGCGGTCGCCCATGGCTGCACAGGCAAGGGCAACGACCAGGTCAGAATCGACGTCACCGTCAGAGCGATGAACCCATCGTTGCAGGTGATAGCCCCCGTCCGAGAGTGGAACATGAGCCGGGACGAGGAGATGATTTACGCTCAAAAGAGGGGTCTCCCTGTCAAGGCATCGAAATCAATCTACAGCGTGGACCAGAACATCTGGGGAAGGTCGATCGAAGGCGGGCCGATGGAGAACCCGGACTCAGAGCCTCTCCCAGACGCCTTCGAATGGACCTCCTCTCCCGAGGAGGCTCCGGACGAGCCGGGATATCTCGAACTCGGTTTCCAGGAAGGGGTCCCGACAAAGGTCAACGGACGCTCGATGGAGCCTCTGAAGCTCGTCAGCTACGTAAACGACCTCGCGGGTTCCCATGGGGTCGGAAGGGTCGACCACATGGAGGACAGGCTGGTCGGAATCAAATCGCGCGAAGTCTACGAATGTCCCGCGGCCTCGGTGATCATCGAAGCCCACAAAGACCTCGAGAAGCTCGTCCTCACCCGGCACGAGCTCGACTTCAAGGCCCACGTGGAGAGGGAGTGGGCCTGGCTCGTCTACTCCGGCCTCTGGCTCGAGCCGCTCCGCCTCGCCCTGGACCGGTTCATCTCCGCGACCCAGCACAGGGTCACAGGCTCTGTCCGGATGAAGCTCTTCAAGGGGTCGGCCTGGGTGGTGGGCAGGTCGTCCGACTACTCGATCTACAACGTCGACCTCGCCACCTATGGCCGCAGCTCAACCTTCGACCAGAAGAGCGCCGTCGGCTTCATCGAGCTCTGGGGACTCCAGTCGCGGGTCGCCGCCAGCCTGAATTCGCAAGTTGAGGAAAAAAAGGAGAATGGACATCCGAGGACCAAGGCTAAGAAAGTCCAGTGACGAGGCCCTCACGTTCACCTCCTCGATGGCGTCGGACGGACGGATTTCGCGCCACATCATTGGAGTGAACATGGCCCACATGGCAGCCCTGGTCAGGGCAGGGAGCGTCGAGCGAACCACAGGAGCCAAGTGCATGAGGTTCCTCCTTGGAGCCTCGTCAGAGGTCGCTCCTGACGCGAAGGCGGAAGACTTCCACCAACAATTGGAGCAGGACGCCGTGGACGCTCTTGGAGTCAAGACAGCAGGCTTCCTGAACTACGGCAAGAGCAGGAACGACCAGGTGGCCACGGCCATCCGTATGGAACTGAGGCTTCTGGTCGTCGACCTACTTGCCGCCATCGCGACCCTCCAGCAATCGATTCTCAATCTGGTCGACGAGCACGGCACGACGCTGATTCCCGGATACACCCATCTGCAGAGGGCCCAGCCCGTCACCCTGGCGCACCATCTCTTCGCCTTCTTTGACGCTTTCCAGCGCGACTCGGAGAGACTCTTCCAGCTCTACCCCAGGGTGAACCTCTCCCCCATGGGATCGGCAGCCATGGCAGGGACGAGCGTCAAAATCGACAGAGGGGTCGTCGCCGAGGCCCTCGGATTCTCAGGGATCATCAGGAACGCCATTGACGCTGTCTCATCCAGAGACATCGAAGTCGAGGCCCTGTCCTGCGCCACCCTGACGATGCTCGATGCAAGCAGGATGGCAGAGGAGCTGATCCTCTGGAGCACGTCGGAATTCAGCTTCATCGAGTTGGACGACGCCTACACTGCGTCAAGCAGCATAATGCCCCAAAAGAAGAACGCTGTCGTCGCCGAGACAGTCCGAGCCAAGGCGGGCTCCGTCATCGGGGACCTCGTCGCCACATGCGCCATCCTCAAGGCCCTCCCGTACTCGTACAACCTGGACCTGCAGGAAGCCACCCCGCACCTCTGGCGGGCCATAGACGACGCGGTAAGCTCGGTGCATGTACTTGGCGGCGTGCTTGCATCGGTAACAGTCAAACCAAAGCGCTTGCGCGAATCCATGGCCGACGACAAATCAACGGCAGTCGCTCTGGCCAACTACCTGGTCGAGAAGCACGGGGTGTCCTTCAGGGAGGCCCACTCGATCGTCGGCCAACTCGTTAGATCATCTCTCAAAACCGGCGAGCCCCTCGACGAAATTGCCGCAATGAAAATGGGAGCCGTCTCCTCCAAGCTCGGGAAGCGACTGACAATCGACGGACGCACGGCAAAGGCGTTGCTTGACCCCGCGCACTTCCTCAGCGGAATCAATACCGAAGGCGGAAGCAATCCCAAATTCATTGCCGCGGACCTCAGAATTCGTAAAGACGACCTTTCACTCAACAAGGCCAAGCTCACAGAGCTCGGCTCTTCTTTGGCGAAGTCGGAAAAGAAGCTACAGGCAATAGCGTCGGGCATAGCCCGGGAGGTGAAACCTAGGGATTGAACACAAGCTGCAACGAATGTGGAGCGCAGATAGCGGTGCCCAGCGACGTCATAGTGGGAGAGATAGTCTCCTGCAAGGACTGCTCGTCGGAGTACGAAGTGGCGGAAATCAACAACGGCACCGTACTTCTCAAGCCATCCGAGCAGGTCGGGGAGGACTGGGGAGAGTAAGTGAAGCTAGGCATAACCTTCGACAGGCTCAGGTGGGAGGAGAAGGCACTCAAGGGGGCGGCGGAGTCAGCGGGACTGGAGACCTCTCTCATTGACGTCAAGGGCCTCAACTTCGAGGTTGCAATGAAGCGGCCGGAGTTCGGGGATGTCGTACTGCAGCGCTGCATCAGCCACTACAGGTCTCTGCTCCTTTCTCAGATACTCGAGGGGTCCGGTCTGCGGGTGATCAACAGCCACTCGGTCGCCGAGACGTGCAGCAACAAACTGACGACTTCAATTGCCCTCTCCAGGGCAGGCGTCCCGACACCCCGCACATTCCTTGCCCTCTCCTCCGACGCAGTCGAAGGCGCCGCAGAGGAGCTAGGGTATCCTCTGGTCCTCAAGCCCTTCGTCGGGAGCTGGGGGAGAATGGTGACAATAGTCAAGGACAAGGCGACGCTCCAGGCCCTGGTCGAATACAAGGAGGAGTTGGCCAATCCGATTGAACACATGTACTATCTTCAGGAGTACATTCAGAGGCCACCCCGCGACATAAGAGCCATAGTGGCAGGGGACCGGCTGGTCACCTGCGTCCACAGGTACGCTCCGGCCGGAGAATGGAGGACCAACGTCGCCCGCGGAGGGACCTCCGAGGCCTTCAAACCTGACGCGGAGCTCAAGGAGATCGTCCACAGGGCAAGTGAAGCCGTGGGGGGAGGAGTACTTGGAGTGGATGCCATGGAATCATCCTCAGGCTACGTCGTCCACGAGGTCAACAACACGGTAGAGTTCAGGGGAGCCCAGTCTGCAGTTGACGTGGACATCCCCAAGAGAATAATCGAGTACGTGGCGCATTCGGTGAGAAGGTAGCATGGTCCGCGCAGGTGTTCTGGCAGCATCCGGTTACATCGGCGGAGAGCTGCTCCGACTCCTCCTCCAGCATCCCGAAGTCGAGCTGGCCGCGGCCACTTCAAGAAAGCACGCCGGGGAGTACGTCTTCAGGGTTCATCCAAACCTCAGAGGAATCACCGAACTGAAGTTCATTGAACTCGACAGGTCAAAGCTCTCCGACCTCGACGTGGTCTTCGCTGCTCTTCCCCACGGAGAATCAGTAAAGATAATCCCGGAGCTTGCAGACGCCGGTCTCAGAATAATAGACCTCAGCGCCGACTTCCGGCTTCGAGACAAGGCGCAATACCCGACCTGGTACGGCTACGACCATCCACGTCCAGACCTTCTGGAGAAGTTCGTGTTCTCCATCCCGGAGATCAACAGAGAGAAGGTCAGGGGCGCCCGCCTGATCTCATCACCGGGATGCATGGCGATCACGACCATCCTCGGACTGGCCCCACTTCTGAAGGAAAAATCCCTCGGCATCGACAGGGCCCACATCGTCGTGGACGCCAAGATAGGGTCATCAGGCGCCGGAGGCAAGCCTTCTCTCTCGACTCACTTCTCGGAGAGGTACAACGTCGTCAGGCCCTACAAGCCCGCCGGCCACCGGCACTCGGCCGAGATCGAGCAGGTGCTTGCCACCATGGCAGAGGAGAAGGTCAAGGTCTCCATGTCGGCGCACGCCGTGAACATGGTGCGGGGTATCCTCTGCACATCTCACGTCTTTACGAGCGTTCCGCTGAAACCGATCGACATCTGGAAAGCCTACAGGGCAATGTACTCAGACAGCTTCTTCGTCCGCCTGGTCAGGGACAAGCAAGGCCCATTCAGACTTCCTGACCCGAAGCTTGTCATCGGGTCCAACTTCTGCGACGTCGGCTTCGAGATTGAGGAGAGGACGGGGCGGATAGTCGCCCTTTCCGCCACTGACAACCTGATCAAGGGAGCCGCTGGCAACGCCGTTCAGTCGATGAACTTGATGTTCGGCTTTGACGAGAAAGAGGGGATTGCGATGGCGCCCCTGCATCCGGTGTAACAGGCATGAGGGTCGTGGTGAAAATTGGAGGGAGCCTAATGAAAGATGGAACCCCGGAGGCACTGATCAGCGACGTAGTCTCGCTGTCGCCAACTCACCAACTCGTCATCGTCCACGGAGGGGGAGATGTCGTCACCGAGATGGCAACCCGCCTGGGGAAAGAGCAGCGTTTTGTCGTGTCCCCGGATGGAATCAGGAGCAGATACACTGACAAGGAGACCGCAGAGATCTACCAGATGGTGATGAGCGGGCTGCTCGCAAAGAGACTCGTCCTGGCTCTTGGGAAGGCAGGTGTGAGGAGCATCTCCCTGTCGGGCGCAGACGGCCGGCTGATGCAAGCCAGGCGGAAGACGAAGCTTGTGATTGTCGACGAGCGTGGAAGAAAAGTGGCCATCGACGGAGGATACACTGGAAGGATAAAGGAGGTCAACTCCTCCCTCATCGAACTACTCCTTTCGCAGGGATACTTGCCGGTCGTCTCTCCGGTCGCCACCGGTGAGGCCGGGGAGCCGCTGAACGTCGACGGAGACAGGGCTGCCTCTTCCATGGCCCTGGGTAGCAAGGCTGACGCCATCGTGTTCGCGACCAACGTGGACGGCCTGAAGCTTGACGGAGGCCTTGTTGCGCATCTTACCCCGGCGGAGGCGAAGTCCCGACTCAGCAAGGTCGGGTTCGGGATGCAGAAGAAGGTCATGGCCGCAGTGGAGGCCGTGCAGGGCGGAGTCAAAGAAGCGATAATTTGCTCAGGGATGAGGAGCAGTCCGCTGACCAGGGCGCTCGCCCACGATAAATGCACGGTGATAGCCAGTTGAATTCCATCGAAGAGCTCGAGGAGGCTTTCGGAGCGCCAGCGTTCAAGAAGTTCCCCCTCACAATCGTACGGGGCAAGGGGTCAGCTGTCTGGGACGACACAGGCAAAGAATACCTCGACTTCATGACTGGAATCGGCGTGGCCCTCGTCGGCCACGCCAACGACTCGGTGGTCAGGGCAATCAACGAACAGGCAACGAAGCTAATCACCTGCCATGGCTCCTTCTACAACGACGCCCGGGCTGGATTCATGGAGAAGCTTGTCGCCGTCGCGCCGAAGGGCCTCGGCAAAGTGCTCCTGGCCAACAGCGGGACCGAATCGGTCGAAGCTGCCATCAAGCTGGCGAAGCGGCACACGGCCAGAAAGAAGATCGTCTCGATGAAGGGAGCCTTCCACGGCAAGACCTACGGATCCCTGTCCGCCACCTGGAACAAAAAATACAGAGACCCCTTCGTTCCCCTCCTCGAGGGCTTCGAATTCGCAGAATACGGCGACCCACAGTCGCTCTCTCACCTCGTCGACGAAGACACGGCAGCGGTTCTGGCCGAACCCATTCAGGGGGAGAGCGGCGTCATCGTTCCTCCCCCGGACTACTTCAGGCAGGTCAGGGAAATCTGCGACAAGAAAGGCGCTCTATTGATTTTCGATGAGATCCAGACGGGCCTCGGCAGGACCGGGAAGATGTGGGCATCGGAACACTGGGGGGTGGTTCCTGACATAATGACGGTGTCCAAGGGGCTCGGGGGTGGGATTCCGATAGGGGCCGCGATCGCCAAAGACGAAGTGGCGATGAGCCTCAAGGGCGGGGAACACACAAGCACTTTCGCAGGCAACCCGCTGTCCTGCGCCGCCGGATCCGCCACCCTCGATTACATTACGAAGAACGACCTCCCGGGGGAGGCCAGGAAGAAGGGGGAGAAGATGAAGGCCAACCTTTCCAAGATCGCGTCGGGCCACAAGCTGGTCAAAGAGGTGCGAGGCATGGGACTAATGCTAGCGATGCAGACCAGGGTGGACATCCACAATCAACTGCTGTCGGCCCTGAAGGCCGGAGTCATCTTCGCCTACTCCGGAAGGGACACCTTCAGATTCCTGCCCGCACTTGTCATCGAGGAGAGCCAAATATCGAAGGGGTTGGAGGTACTGGAGCGAGTAATAGGTGAAGAGGAAGCAAGCAGATTCTGACAGGATCGACGAACTGATCATCGGAATATTGCGGGAGAATTCGAGGTCGACCAACACAGATATTGCGACGAAACTTACGCTTTCCGAATCCGCCGTCAGAAGGAGGATTGAGAACCTTAAGGCCAGCGGGAGGATAAAGAAGTTCACTATTGAAGTGGACGACCGAAACCTGAGTAGCGCGATAACATGGGTCTCTGTGAACCCGGCAGTTCCCACGAAGCAAGTGAGCGAGAAGATCCGGGGGGTCAAGGGGGTCGAGTCTGTCTACGAGACTGCCGGCCAGTTTGACATTGCTGCGATTATCACCGGTGCGAACATCGCCGAGGTCAACAAGACAATCGAGGGAATTCGTCGTGCAGAGGGCGTCGTAAACACCAATACCACCATGGTCCTCCGCACGATTCGCTAAGTTCACTTTCACTGTCCTCCCTTTGAAAATGGATACACATTTAGGCTCGAGTCAAATAGCAATGCCCACCCTTTCCTCCTGGTATTGGGTAAAGCGCGTTCATCCAAGCTGAGTGACGCAAACTCGTTTCTTGTTTGGCTGGGCAAGCTTGGGGAGCAATATGTCGACCTGCAAACCGGCGATATCAATAATGTTGACCCTGGGCAAAAGAGGCATGCTCTCCGAATGGTGACAACAAAGACCTATCCGGACAGCGTCGATTTCTCATTCGGTCGGCCTCCAATAACTAGCGAAGTCAAGGTCGGTTTGGACCTCAACATTGTGCAAGCACGAGTCTTGGCAAACAGTGTTGGGATGGGGGAATCAAGAGCAGGCATTATTCACTTTCTAGAAAGTCCGGCAAGTCGGGTAGGTGCAATCAGAGGAGTCAAGGACATATTCATGAAAGCGGGCTTCAGTCTGGTCTATACGATGGGACCATGGTGGGAGTTCTTACAATAGCGGGGGTTTGCTGTATCGACATACGATATTCGTATGTGACTAACTTGCTATCGAAGGACGGGTTCATCAACCAATGGTCAATAATACGAAAGTCGCCGAGGCCGGGTGCGTAATTCGGTGATTTCGGCCGAGAATCGTTATATCAAAACAGGGTGGCTGGTCTGGCGAGGAATCGAGCGTAGTGAACTGCCTAGAGTGCGACGCCCAGGTCGCAATCCCTTCGGACGCCATCCAGGGCGAAATAATCTCCTGCAAGGAATGCGGGACGTCCTTCGAACTGGTGAAGGTGCAGTCCGGTGCTCTCTTCTCTCTCCGGCCTGCGGAGCTGGAGGAAGAAGACTGGGGCGAGTGAGCAGACGCAGTCGTTCTCCCTCCTTTACGATACGATTCGCTGGGAAGAGAAGGCAATCGTAGGCGCAGCTGAAAAGCGAGGCGTCCGGGTCAATCTCGTCGACTCCAAGGACCTCTCCATGGATGTCGTCTCGCGGAAACGTCCTCTCGATGACGCCGTCGTCCTCCAACGTTGCGTGAGCTACTTCCGAAACGTTCACTCGACCGCAACCCTCGAAGCGGCCGGACACAGAGTCATCAACTCTTTTGCGTGCGCCTGGGTCTGCGGCAACAAGCTCTTCGGCACCCTCGAGCTCGTCAAGCACAGGGTCCCGACGCCGCGGACCGTCCTTTCCATGTCTGAAGATTCGGCTCTCCGCTCCGCCGAGGAGATGGGTTACCCCGTCGTGTTGAAGCCTGTCGTCGGGAGTTGGGGGAGGCTGTCCGCCCTCCTGAAAGACGGGGACGCAGCCAGAGCTGTAATAGAGGACAGGGAGCACATGTTCCCTCTGTACCAGATCTACTACCTTCAGGAATTCGTGAAGAGGCCTCCGCGAGACATACGATCCTTCGTCGTAGGGGGGAAG
>DATDGE010000195.1:0-1732 GCA_036522255.1 Nitrososphaerales archaeon
CTCCCTGAATTTCCTTTCGATGTGGTTCGCAGTCGCCAGGCCGGACCCTCCGTAGACGTCCATGGCGACGTTGGCCGCCTGCCATGAGCATTCGGAAGCCAGATACTTTGAGATGTTGGCGAGCTCCCCCACGGATTTGTCGTCGGCCCCACTGTCGTACATCTCAGCCGCGCTCCACCTGACCTTCTCTGCCGCGATCATCTTCGCGTAGGTGTCCGCTATCGGGAACTGGACCCCCTGGTTGCTCCCGATCTTTCTGTCAAAGACGACCCTGCTGTTGGCATAGGCCACGCTCTTCTGTATGAACCACCGGGCATCTCCTATGCATTCCGAGGCGAGCAGTATCCTTTCCGGGTTGAGCACCCCAAGAATGTACCCGAATCCTTGGCCCTCTTCACCTATCAGGTTCTCTTCGGGGACTTCAAGACCATCGATGAACACCTCGTAGGTCTGACTGTTGAACATCGTCTCTATCTTGCGGATGTCCAACCCCTTCGAGGCTTTCAGGTCGACAAGGAACAGGGAGATGCCCTCGGTCTTTCTCGCAGCGTCCTTCAGTGGAGTTGTCCTGGCGGCAAGGACTACCAGGTCCGTATGCTCGAGCCTTGAAATGAAGATCTTGTGTCCGCGGATCAGATACTTGCCTTTCTTTTTCACCGCCGAGGTCTTGATTTTTGTTGACTCTGAACCTGCTTCCGGCTCAGTCAGTGCGAAGGTCTGCAATCTCAGCTTGCCGCTGGCCAGACCGGGCAGATATCTTGCCTTCCAGCTTTCCGAGGCGAACCTTGCCACCATGAAGGAAAGATAGTACTGGCCATGGAAGGGCTGGGCGTTCCCCCCCGCGGCGTTTATTTCCTCCAGAACGAGTGAGGCCTCCCGCAGGCCGTATCCAGCTCCTCCGTATTCCTTCGGGATGGGAAGGGCAGCCATGCCCAGCCTCCCCATTTCGGCGACGAACTCATCGGGGTAATTCCCCTCCTTGTCGAGGCGGTGCCAGTAGCTCTCTCCGAACTTGCTGGCCAGCCCTTCTATGGTGGAGACTATCAGCCTCTGGTCGTCGTTAAGTCCTTCTCTTCTTGCCCCAGACAACATTCCTCTTCCTCACCATGAACGACCTCGAAAACTCGATGACCTTGGCCCCGTGCTGGTTGAGCCCCCGGCATGCAATCACGACGATCACGAGGCCGGGCTGGCTCGACGAGGGCCGCACGCCCACCACTTCGCACCCGGCGTAGAGTGTGTCTCCCGGGAATACAGGTTTGAGGAACTTCACCTTGTCGATTCCGAGCATGAAGCCGTTCACGCTGGTGGCGTCTACCAGGAGCCCGGCCACAAGCCCGAGAGTGAAAAAACCGTTGACCACCGTCCTGCCCTCAAACGGCTTCCCCGAAAAGTATCTCTTCGCGTAGTCGGCGTTGAAATGAATCTGGTTGCTGTTGTTGGTCAGAAGCGTGAACCAGATGTTGTCAGTCTCGGTTATCGTCCTTCCGACTTTGCCTTCCAGCTTCTGACCCTTCCGAAAGTCTTCGAAATGCTTGCCGCTATCCTCCGGGGTCGTCATCGCCTGATTCAGATGCCGCCCTGGGCCATGCTTTAAGTCAAGGGTGGGAAACGCTTTCCGTCTTGCGCAGGAGCCAGCTCTATGTGCCTGGCAACATGGTAAGGATGATCAAGAAATCCAGACTCCTCGACGCGGACTCGATCATTCTAGACCTGGAGGACGCGATCCCGG
>DATDGE010000196.1:0-1622 GCA_036522255.1 Nitrososphaerales archaeon
ACCAACATCGTTGTCGGCGCCATCATAGGCAGCGACATCTACATTGCCTCGGCGCTCACCGCGAGCCTCGTAGGCCCTTTCTCGGTGATCCTATGGGTCGTCGCAGGCCTGATGGCCATCGTCCTGGCGATGATCTTCGCCTACTCGGCCTACTATGTCCCGAAGGTCGGAGGACCATTCGCCTATGTCTCAACGGCCTTCAACGATTTCTACGGCTTCCTCGCGGGATGGAGCATGTGGATTGCGGAGGTCATCTCCCTCCCCGTCTTCGCAATCACTTTCGTCAACTACCTTGGATACTTCATGACGTTAGACCTCCCCGCCCAGCTGGCCGTCAAGGCTCTCTTCCTCTTTGGCCTGACCGCCGTCAACATCTTCGGAGTAAGGGCCGCAGGGAGGGTCAACGACGTCCTGACATTTATCAAGCTCTCTCCCCTGCTTCTGCTTGTCATAGTCGGCCTGGGTTCCTTTGCCGTCAACCCGGGCTTCGTCTCAAACTACACACCCTTCACTACTCCCAACTCATTCGGGAATATCGGGACCGCCATCGTCCTGATCTTCTGGGCGTACGTAGGCTTCGAGATGGGGACGCTTCCGGCCGACGAAGTCAAGGACCCAAGCAAGACCATTCCCAGGGCCATCCTCATGGGGATGGCGATCGTCGCCCTCTTCTACATCTCGACGAACTTCATAATTTTCGGAGCTGTGAGTGCGGCGAAGCTGGCCCAGACAGCCGTCCCTCTGGTAGTCGTCGGTGCAGCCCTGTTCGGCGTGTTCGGCGGGGCCCTGATGAGCGTCGGTGCGCTCTTCTCGGTCTCGGGCTCTGACGAGTCGGGAATCCTCGGGACCGCTCGCCTGTCCTATGCACTCTCAATCGACGGACTGTTCCCCAAGGCCTTTGCAAAGGTCCACAAGAAGTACCGGACGCCCTACATCGCTCTGATAGTCCAGGGCGTAATCGCATTCGCCCTGTCAATCTTCTCAGGGCTCTCGAACCTGATCTCGTTCTCGGTGCTCAACCTCGCTTTCTCATTCCTGATGGTCTCGGTCTCGTTCATCTTCCTGAAGAAGCGGAAGGAGGCCAAGCTCCTGGGCCAGAGCGTCCTGCCGTGGTTAGGTATCGCTGTCTGTCTCTTCCTCCTCTACTCCACTTCTCTGCAGGACAAGCTGGTCGGCTCCATTGTTATCCTGGCAGGGATCCCGATCTACGTTTACTTCTCTCCCAAGGTTGACATGGCTGACCTGAAAGAAGACTTCCTGTCTGCGCCCAAGATCACCCAGAGGTACCTGGAGAGAACGGACAGGTTCCTCGCTCACCTGCTAAAGCACATACGCCGGGCCCTGACGAAGTAGGAATCGCGCCTGGGTTAGTTCCTTCTCTTGGTGAAACCAACGACTGGGATGATTCTTTTGGTCTTGCGCTGATACTCTGCAAACTGAGGATACAGGGTGGCCTGTCGCCCGTAAATGGTGTCACGTTCAGGGCCGGTGACCTCTTCTGCGTGGACATCGAGGGTTTCATCCCCGACCTCAATCTCGACTTCTGGATGGGCTTTGAGGTTAAGGAACCAGTCCGGGTGCGTGTCCGAGCCGCCCTTTGACGCGAACACCAGGTAGCGCTC
>DATDGE010000197.1:0-1995 GCA_036522255.1 Nitrososphaerales archaeon
TGACCCGAGGATGCCTACCGTGGACGGGCTCCGGCGCCGGGGAATTCTCCCCGAAGCGATCAGAGAGTTCACTCTGCAAGTCGGCTACACGAAGACCGAGCACGAGTACGACTGGAGCATACTCCTATCGATAAACCGGAAGCTTCTCGACCCGGCCTCAAAGCGGATTTTCTTTGTGCCCGACCCCATCGGCTTGTCAGTCGAAGGCGCTCCAAAACGTACAGTCACCCTGGCCTTCCACCCTCAGCAGGACTTGGGCAGCAGGTCAATCGCCACGGACGGGAAATTCTTTCTCCCTTCGAGCGACCTAAAGACATTCAAGAAAGGGTATGTGTTCAGGCTCATGGACCTGTACAATGTCGAACTTACTTCTCCCGGCCCCAATCCGACCGGGAGATACGCCGGGGACGAGCTGGTCCAAGATTCCAGGAAAGTACAATGGGTGACCCCCTCCCACAAGGAAGTGCATGTCCTGGTTCCGGGACCTCTATTCTTGGATGGAGACGTGTTCAACGAGCAGAGCCTGGTTGAGACCCACGGGTATTCCGAGGTCGCCGTAGCCGACGCCAAAGTCGGAGACGTAGTTCAATTCCCACGCTTTGGCTTCTGCAGACTTGACGAATCGGGGAAGTTCATCATGTCTGGATAGACGATTTTTCGGCACAACCGCCCCAACCGTTTATATCCTCGTCCTGAAGGGCTGGCTTGGGAGATTTGAAAGATGACCCCAAGTCAGAAGCCGTACTACATCAAGTTCGAAACGCCCAAGGAAGTTTCTGAAGCCGCCTACGAGGTACTTCGGCAGGCCTCCCGAACCGGTAAAGTGCGGAAAGGGACAAACGAATCGACGAAAGCCATTGAAAGGGGCTTGGCAAAACTGGTTGTGATTGCCGAAGACGTGACACCCCCCGAGGTCGTCGCTCATCTTCCAATTCTCTGCGATGAGAGGAAGATTCCCTATGTCTTCGTGCCATCGAAGGACCAGATCGGTCCCGCCATTGGAATAGACGTGTCCACCGCTTCCGCAGCCGTCCTTGATGCCGGCGAAGGGGCGCAAATCCTCGAACAGATCACCCAAGAGCTGGCGAGGCTGAAGAAGGCCGCATGAGCAGCAAGAAAGAAGTCGAGACACTTACCCCGGCCGAAGTCGTTCAGATAGTTGGCAGGACGGGGGTCGCTGGCGAAATCACCCAGGTCAGAGTCAAGATTCTAGAGGGCAAAGAAAAGGGAAGAATCCTTACCAGAAACGTCAAAGGACCGATAAGGCTGGCAGACGTGCTAATCCTGCGAGAGACTGAGCGCGAGGCGAGAAAGCTCAAGGCCCTTTGGCCACTGCTCCTCATTCTGGGCTTCGCTGTCGCCTCACGGCTTTTATCAGCACTCTGACATTCAAGCCTAGCTCAGGCTCGTCGAAGGCTCTCCTGCCCAGCGCTGGACCGCTTCGAAACTGAGAACGATTCCGAACCGATCGACTATTCTCTCTGACAATTGAGGCACAGAAAAACTGAGGCGGTTCCGCTTGATGAAGTTCCTTATTTCGATAGGGACGCGTTTCCCGTGTTTGATATGCTTGGCTGTGAAGAGCTTTTCGAACCGCAGGTATCTTGCCGTCCTTAGACGAGGTGAAAATGGAGGTATGCCACCCAGATTCGCGACTTGCGACTTGGTTACTGAGAGAGCCTCCCGGTTTCGGAAGGACTTCACCCCAAAAGTCAAGAGGAGTCGTTTGAAGAATTCCCAATTCGGCCCAATCCAAAACTCCACCGTCTGCGAGGCTATGCTCACAGAACCATCTGATTCAGCAATTCCTTGGACTAGGCCCCGTCTGAATTCTTCTGGGGACTCCACTACCCAGTCCATCCTCACGGCGTCGTAAGTCGTCCTCTGCCCATCCTTGAGTCCCAATATGACATTGAAAATCCAATCTATGAGTGGAGACGCCTGCGATACCCACTCGTAGAACCCGTGCGGTTTGTGTATCGGTTTTGGTTGATC
>DATDGE010000198.1:0-2288 GCA_036522255.1 Nitrososphaerales archaeon
TTCTCCGAGCGAATTGAAGGAGAAGGTGCTGGAGGTCCTGGAGTTCAACGAGGCCCCCGACCCCAAGGCCCTGAGCTGGATCTACAGATATGCCGTGTATACGCCCCAGGAGGAGATGAAGTACATACTCAACCTTGTCCCTGACCAGAGGCTCCAGATTCTCCGGCGGGCGTTCAAGGTGGAGGATTACAAGACAGCCGCGACCAACGCTGAGGATACCATCAGAGTGGTCAGGGAAGATGCGAGAGAACAGGACGGGATTGCAAGCGGGATGGACGAGCTGAAGAGCCAGGTCGACAGGCTGAAGCAGGAGGAAGAGGCCCGCGGGGCCGAGCTGGGTCAGCTCGAAGTTTCGTCATCGGAAGTCGGAGAACAGGCAAGACTGCTGAGAATGGAGATGGAGAAATTCCAAAGAACCGAAGTCGCACTTCAAAGGGCGAAGGCCGAGAAGGAAAACTACGAGCGGGTCAGGCTGGAGGCTGGAAAAGACGCGGCCGAACTGAAGGAAGAGGTCGACGACTTCAGGGAGAGATTTGAGAAAGTCAAAGCTGGCATTGAAGAGGCGCGAAGCAAGAAGCCTCCGACGTCAAGACCGATCGCAGAGCTCAGGAGGAAGGAGCGCTCCCTAGAATCAAAAGCCAGGAAGTTGGCAGGCCTCAAGGGTGCAGTCGAGTCCAAGCTTGCTGACTACGAATCGATAATGAAGCGAAGGATGTGCCCTGTGTGCGACAGACCCGTAGAAGCACATGACTTCGATGCAAGGAAGACGAGGAAGCAGGCAGAACGTGAGCATGTGGCCGAGGAGCTCGAATCGGTCGAAGCAGAAATTCATGTCCTGAGGGAGAAGACAGAGAAGGCGGAAGCCTATCGGGAAGGAATCAGAAAGTCCGCAGCCCTCAGGTCAGAGCTCTCCAGGTTGAAGAAGGATATTGCGAGAAAAGAGAAGTCAAGGAAGAAGTTCGAAAAACGTTCAGCATTTGCAGGGAACGCGCTGCAACAGCTTGCGAAGGAGCTCGAGGAGCTGGAGGAAGTGTTTGACATTCGCAGAACTGCGGAAAAGAGGCTTTCTGAGGCGGAAGACGCTCTCAGGAAGGCAAGCGACGACACGATCAGAGCGAAGGAGAGGCTCGAGTCCGTCAAGAATCAACAGAGCAAAATCGCCGGCGAGATTTTGGCGAAGGAGGAAGCGTCGAACAAGAGCAGGAAGCTGAGGGAAAAAGAAATCTGGTTGAGAGACTACTTCGTGCCCACGCTCAAGGTCATCGAGAAGTCCGTGCTGGCCACCATCAACCAGGACTTCGATTTGCTGTTCAAGAGGTGGTTCGGGATGCTCGTCAACGACCCGGACAAGGAGGTAAGCGTCGATGCTGATTTCACTCCCGTCGTGACTGAGGGAGGGTATGAGCAGGACGTCAGGTATCTCAGCGGTGGGGAGAGGACGAGCATGGCCCTGGCCTACCGCCTTTCGCTCAACATCTTGGCCCAGGTGGTTTCGGTCGGGATGAAATCGAACCTTCTGATACTTGACGAGCCAACGGACGGGTTCAGCAAGGAGCAGCTGGGAAACGTCAGGGAGGTCCTTGACGAGGTCGGCTCCCCACAGGTCATCATAGTATCACATGACAAGGAGCTGGAGAGCTTTGCAGACCAGATCTTCCGAGTGGAGAAGACAGGGAGCGAGTCTACCGTAAGCGTGCCCAGCTGAGCGAGCCGTCGTCCGGGAGGCACCGAGTTTAAGAGCGGAAACCAAATCGAGCGCGGTCGTGCCGAGAAGGATCACCTGGCTCTCCAATGTGATGGCCGCATCTGTAACAGGCCTCGAAGATGATGTGGCGAGGTCGATAGAAGTCGTGGAGAATCCTCCGGCCTGGATGTGCCTGGCCTGCAGGGGAGCGAAGCTGCTCTGCGGGAAGCCGAGGTGCCCTATCATTGTCAAGGCGCAGTCCATGGCCAGGCAGGGCCCTGCGATGTCTACGAACGAGATCCTTGGGTCGTCTCCCCCGGGGGTCTTCGTCGGAAGGCTGGGCTACCCGAAGGTTTCGATTGGTCCGATGGTCCCGCCGCAGTTCGGGGACACTGCGATTCTTGACACGCCTGAGGAGTGGCTCGGGAGGCCCATCGACCAGATTGTGGACTATAGATATTCTCTCGTAAGGGGGAATTCCAGGGCCAGCGTCGATGACGCCCGCGAGCCTGGAAGGTTTCTTTCTTCACTTCAGGAACTCGCGATGGCGGCCAAGCCAGTTGATACTGAACTCAGGTTGACAAAACCTCCCCGGAGAATATTG
>DATDGE010000199.1:0-2289 GCA_036522255.1 Nitrososphaerales archaeon
GCAGGAGTTGTCAGTGCGACCATCGCGATGGTGAACGTGGGGAACCAACGAGTGATGGACATCTCCACCTTCTATCCGGAGATATACATGGTGATGACGTCGAACGTCCAGGGGTTCTACTTCAACCCGGCCATCTACACCACCGGCGAGCCACAGTACTTCGCGACACTTTACTAGGCCGGCCTCTCGCACGGATGAGCTGATTGAAGCTCTACGTCTATGTTGCAAGACGCCTTCTTCTGATGGTCTTCGTCCTTTTCGGACTGAGCGTACTCATCTTCTACCTGACACGGGGCCTTCTCCCTGTCAGCTTCGCGCTCGCCCCGTACATCACCCCAAGGATGGACGATGCGACGAGGCTGATCACAGCACGAGCCATCGGAGTTGCCACGTCGTCCTGTCCTTCCTACACGGCGTTTGTCAGTGGGCAGGCTGGGTGCGTGGTCCCTCTGTGGGAGCAGTACTTCACATGGCTCACCAACGCTTTGACCGGGAACTGGGGATACACTCTCCTTCCGGGGCTCGCCGGGACTGCTACGACCTGGCACATATTCTGGAGCAGATTCCCGTTCACTGCCGAATTGGCAATCGCTGGCGCGCTCCTGACTATTCTCATTGGGATACCGCTGGGCACAATCTCCGCGACGCACAACAACAAGCTCCCCGACCACATTTCGAGGATATTCTCCTTGGGAGGCTACTCGGTCCCTCAATTCTGGTTCGGAGCGATGTTACAGATTATTTTTGTGCTGTACGTACGGGTGAACGGGAGCGGCCTACTCCCGGCGAGTGATGCCCTGGGGAAGGCATGTGGAATCTGCTTCGGCGACCCGGGAGTGATTGTGTCGTATTCGGGGTACCCGATTCTCGACTCTCTGCTCTCGCTAAACTTTCCTTACTTCTGGGATGTCTTGGTAGCTCTAATCCTTCCGTCGCTCACGCTCGCGATAACATCGATCGGTGCCCTCTCCAGGATTGTGAGGTCGAGTATGATGGACGTGCTGAGACAGGATTACATACTTTTGGCGAAGGCGAAAGGGCTCAAGGAGAGGGTCGTCGTCTACAGGCACGCCCTGCGCAACGCCCTCCTGCCTGCGGTGACTGTCGCAGGCCTGCTCACCGCCTACCTCTTGGGCGGGGTCGTGGTAATCGAGATTGTTTTCTCCTGGCCTGGGGTTGGGCAAACAGCCTTCGTAGCCGCAGAGGTGCTCGACGTCAACTTCCTCGAGCTCTACGTGCTTGTCACTGGAGCGATTATTGTTTTCATCAATCTTGCAGTCGATGTCATCTACGCGAAGCTCGACCCGAGGATACGGTACTGAGGCGGAGAAAGTGGGAGAGACATCAGACAAGGGCAGGTACGGAAGAAGGGCTGAGATCCGCTACACTCTCCACCTGATGCGCCAGAACCCAATCGTGCTGGTGGGGAGTGTCATCTCGGTCGGGTCGGTCCTCATCGCCCTGCTCTACTGGGTCCTGGTCGACCCATCCTATTGGAAGATTCAGCAGCCTTTCGTCGCGCTGTGCTGGAACAACCCAAGCTTCAACTGGGGTATCCAGAACGTCTTCAACTGCGGGGGCGCCGTCTACCCACTCGGGACTGACCTGTACGGCAGGAGCCTCCTGCAGATGATAGTCCTCGCTATCCCTGTGGACCTGCAGATTGCGTTCACGGTCGTCGCGTCAGCCGTGGTCATCGGCGTCCTGTTCGGCGGGGTCGCCGCGTACGTTGGCGGTGTTTTGGACGAGGTCATTCTCAGAATAACTGACATATTCCTCGCGGTCCCAGGGATTCTGCTCGCCATCGTCCTGCTCGTTGTGCTCGGGCGGACGATACCTGTCTTGACTGCCGCAGTACTCATCACTTGGTGGCCGTACTATGTCAGGCTCGCAAGGTCACAGGTCCTGGGGGAGAAGGAGAAGCCCTACGTCGAGAGGCTGAGGGCGATGGGGGCCGGAGGGCCTCGCATACTCTTCAGGCACGTCGTCCCCAACTCGATCTATCCCATCCTGATTCAGGCGACAATAGACGTGGGTGCGGTGATACTGACGGTCTCGGCCCTGATGTTCATCGGTCTGACCCCTGACCCAAAGTACCCGGAGCTCGGAAATCTTGCCAAGGAGGGGATCCAGTACATCTTCACGGCTCCGTGGCTGATAATCTTCCCCGGGTTGACATTGCTTCTGATTTCGGTCGGGTTCAATCTCTTGGGAGACGGCATCCGAGACGTCTTCGACCCGAGGTTAAGGAGATGAGCGTCCAGCAGACCAAGGCGACCGACGATGTGC
>DATDGE010000200.1:0-2769 GCA_036522255.1 Nitrososphaerales archaeon
AGCCGGCCGCGGCTTGGCCGATATAAGGGACACAAGGCCCCAAACTTCTTAACCGAACGTCGGAGGCCGTTCCACGTTCGTCAATTGGTCGAGTGTGAGACGTGCGGTAAGGAGTTCGCCACTCAGACAGCACTGGCGCAGCATACCAAAGACAAGCACGGCATGACGGTGAGTCAGGAGGGCACGAAGCCGTCTACTCCGAAAGAAAGCCGCAGGGAAACCCGAGCCAAGCCAAGAAGCCTAAGGAAACGGAACAGACACCCTGTCGTGATAGGAGTCGCTGCCGCGGCGGTGGTGATCGGGCTGGGGCTCTACCTGGTGGTGGCGCCTTCCTTTACCGCCCCCCCGTATCCTTGCATTGCGGCACAGAATTATTACATCCACATCCACCCATATCTTCAGATCTGGGTAGACGGAAAGAATGTGAGCATCCCGGGTAATATCGGCATCACCGAGAGCGTAAGCTGCCTCGAGCCAATACATACACACGACTCTTCGGGGATACTTCATGTCGAGCTCTCCCAGGCGGAAGCGAACAGGAATTGGACTCTTGGCAACTTCTTTTCGATTTGGAAATACACCTGCAATTTACAGCCTGCCCAGTGCCCGACCGTGAACGGAACTTCTAGACCGGTAGTCTTCGACCAATCAAATATCCTGGGGTTCACGGCCGACTCAACTCACCATGTGACCCTCCTTGTCAACGGAGTGCCATCTGCTGCAGGTGCGTCTCTGAACCTCGAACAGTACGACTATTGCTATACCGCACTATCGCTCGTCCCCCCATGCAATCCGACGGCGGGGGGAGACCCAGCTTGGAATGTTGTTTCCAATACGCAGCATGGGACGTATCCATACAGCACGGGGAACAAGATAATCATTGAATTCACAGCCGCGTGACGAGTCCTAGGTTAATATCCCAGAGTTCCCCTCGGGCAAATCGAGACTGGTAGAGTTTGGGCCTTCCGGAGAAGATCAAGAAGATTGAGGACGACATTCACAAGACGCAGGTCAACAAGAAGACGGAACATCACATTGGTCTACTGAGGGCCAAGCTGTCCAGGCTCAAGGCCGAAATGGAAGAGCAGCACAGCCGAAGGACGGGGTCGCGCGTCGGCTACGACGTCAAGAAGTCAGGAGACGCAACCGTTGTCCTCATCGGACTCCCAAGCGTCGGGAAATCGACCCTCCTCAACAAGCTGACAAACGCGAAGTCCAAGGTGGCATCCTACCAATTCACGACGCTGGAGGTTGTCCCGGGAGTGATGGAACACAACGGGGCACGTATTCAGGTCCTCGACCTCCCTGGGATAATCAAAGGCGCATCTTCAGGGAAGGGCCTTGGAAGGAGGGTCCTGGCTGTGGCAAGAAGCGCCGACCTGGTCCTCTTCATCGTGGACGTATTCCAGCCCGAGGCGAGGGAGGTTCTCGAAAGGGAGCTCCGGACCACCGGGATAAGGGTCGACGAGACTCGACCAAACGTTGTCATCGAAAAGTCCGATACTGGAGGAATAAGCGTCACCTCGCAGGTCAAGCTAACCAAGGTCACCGAGGCGCTCGTGAAGGACATACTCCGCGTCTACGATGTGAACGGTGCGAGGGTCGTAATCAGGCAAGACATCGACGACCAGCAGCTGGTGGACGTCCTGTCGGGGAGCCGAGTCTATGTCCCCTCCCTGACCGTCATGAACAAGATAGACCTCGTCAACACCGGGTTCACAACCGAGCTCACGAGGAAGCTCCCCTACAAGTTCGTGCCCATCTCGGCAGAGGGGGGAGTGAACATAGAGGCGCTGAGAAAGGAAATCTACGACAAGCTGGATTTCGTAAGGATTTTCATGCGACGAAGGACGGGGGAGACCGACTTCGAAGAACCGATGATAGTCAAAGGCGGCGCAACCATAGCGGAGGTGTGCGACAAAGTGCACAGAGGCATGCGAGACGAGTTCAGGTATGCCCAGGTCTGGGGAAAGAGCGTCAAGTTCGGGGGCCAGAAAGTGGGCATAACCCATCGATTAATGGACAAGGACGTCCTGACGATAATCACCAGGTAAGTGCACTCAGGACGATGGGGCGCCATATGACCCCGCTTGCATCTCAGGAGCTGGATTGCTTAGGTCCTAATTGATAGAAAATCGCTAACACTTTTATACCCGAAACAGGCAAAAAGGCTGTAAATTGGCTCTCTCAGGGGATATTGCCCTTATTCGAGACGTGCTTCAGTTCATAGGGGTCTTCGTATCGTTTTCGATCGCATACGTCTCCTTCAGGGGGGTACGGCAAACGGAGAGTTCTTCGCTGCTCAGATTGGCGACTGCCTTCTTTTTCCTAGGCTTCGGTTTCCTTGCCGAGGGCGTTGTTGGGCTCGGTCAAATTCTTCCTGTACTTCCAATCTCAGCAACTACCATCGTTGTCGGAGGCCTCCTTTTGGAAACGACGGGCTACTTCTTCCTGGCGTTCTCGCACGTGGTCGACGTGATGCTCTCGAAGAAGATGGGGGCTTCACTTCTTGTTCTCCCAGTCATTTCGTTCTCCACAGGACAACTTTCGGACGTCCTCAGCATATTGTCATTCTACTTCGTATTGTACGGAGTCGTCGAGACCGTCTACTCGTACGCCCGCACGAGGAAGCCTGACACCCTTCTGATCGCCGTGGGGCTTTCCTTGATTGGGATGGGGACATTCATTCAATGGTTATCACTATTGTACCTGCAAGTTGACGTTCTTTCACTACTGCAGGTAATACTCCAAGAGATGGGTTTGTTGATA
>DATDGE010000201.1:0-3115 GCA_036522255.1 Nitrososphaerales archaeon
CCCTGGCTAAAAAACATGGGAAGAACCCGAAGCTCGTCGAACTGGTCCTAAGAGAAGCCGTCAGGGTGGTCAGGGCGGGCCATGGAGTAATAATCACAGAGACAAAACACGGATTCGTGTGTGCCAACTCCGGGGTCGACCAGTCCAACGTAGGCGGGGGGTTCGCGGCCCTGCTCCCTCTTGACCCAGACAAGAGCGCCAGAGGCCTCAGACGGCGCCTCGAAGGCCTGTCTTCGAAGAAGCTCGCGGTACTAGTGACCGACACATTCGGGAGGCCCTGGAGACGTGGGCAAACAGACGTCGCGATCGGCTGTTCAGGGATCAACCCCCTCGTGTCGTACGCCGGGAAGAAGGACGCCTATGGCTATGAGCTCAGGGTAACGGAACCTGCCATTGTAGACGAGATTGCCGGAGCCGCAGAGCTGACCATCGGAAAATTGACCAACATACCGGCGGCCCTCGTCAGAGGGGTGGAGTTCGTCCCGGGGGAGCGTGGAGTAAAGTCCCTGGTAATGCCGCGGGAAAGAGACCTGTTCCGGTGAAAACTTGAAGGTGACGGCCCTGGCCGGAGGTACCGGGTCAGCAAAACTCCTCAGGGGGCTCTATTCGCTCCCCGTAGACCTTACGGTAATTGCTAACGTCGGAGACAACATATGGATGCACGGGCTTTATGTTTGCCCCGACATCGACATAGCCATGTACACCCTGGCTGGGATTGCAAACCCCAAGACCGGCTGGGGCATAGCGGGGGACACTTTCAGGACCCTTTCGCAGATCTCGCGCCTCGGAGGCGAATCCTGGTTCAGGCTCGGGGACAAAGACATGGCCACCAGCGCCCTGCGCACGGCCATGCTGAACCGAGGCATGAAACTCACGGCAGTCACCGACAGGCTGAGGAAGTCATTCGGTCTTCGGTGCACGCTTCTCCCGGCGACAGACCAAGAGGTCGAGACGAGGATAGCCACGCCAGACGGGGACATTCATCTGCAGGAATTCTGGGTCCGAGAGAAGAGCGAACCCAAAGTCATAGGCGTGCGGTACCGTGGTGCGAGCAGGGCCTCGATTACCTCCAGGGTAAGGAAGGCACTTTCAGATGCCGATAGAATCGTGATTTGTCCCGCGAATCCGATAACGAGCATCAGCCCTATGCTCGCGGTCGGCGATTTTGCAAGAGAGCTGGCCCGTTCCCCGGGTCGCGTCGTGGCCCTGTCGCCGATGGTAGGGGACGCTCCGGTCAGTGGACCCGCGGGCAAACTGATGAAGGCGGTAAGAAAAAGAGCGAACTCCGTGGGGGTGGCCGAGATGTATCAGAGATTTGTCGATTGTATCGTTGTTGCGTCCGAGGATCGGGCCATGAAGAAGAGGATCGTATCCTTGGGCATGGACTGCGTCTCCTCCGAGACCATTATGAAGAGCCATGGGGATGAGCAAAGGCTCGCCCGGGAGCTTCTCGTGGTTTGAAATCGATCGTTATTCTAATACCCGTGAAATCCAGGCGTGCAAAATCAAGGCCGTCAAAGCAGCTCAGTTACTCACAAAGACGGCAGCTCACCCTTCTGATGCTCAAAGATCTTCTCGACGTCTTCAAGAGGTCTAACTTGATCCGAGCCTGCTTCGTGGTCTCCCCCGACGACGAGGTCCTTTCGATCGCCAAGCGCTCTGGTGCTGGGATCGTCCGAGAGGAAAGAGACAGAGGAGTGAATGCCGCCGTGGCCCGAGGTATGAGAGAGACGGACTCAGAAACAGTCATGGTAATTCCTTCAGACCTTCCATTCCTCGTGTCATCAGATCTCCGGCGCCTCCTCGGACTGAAGTCCTTAGGTCTCAAAGTAGTAATGTCGCCTTCAATGGGTTTCGACGGCACCAACGCCCTCCTCTTCTCGAGGAAAACGCCCATCCCCCTAAGCTATGACAACAACAGTTTCTGGGCTCATCTCGAATCTGCGGGAAGCGCCAGCCTTTCCGTGGGCATTTACTCAAGTCCAGGAGTAGTGTTCGACGTCGATTCTCCTGAGGATTTCATGGCTCTTGGCAGGGCCAAGGTCAAGCGGAGGTCTGTCACCTTCGCAAGAATGGTGCTTTGATGACGGGGATTCTGATCGAGAATTGCAAGATCGAAGGAGGATGCCTGGGGTCGGTCTACTCGAGAGATGGTAGAATCGTTAGAATTTCGGAAGACCGCACTCAAACTGTCCCGGGGGACACAGAAAAAATAGACGGGGGCGGAGGGTCGATAATCCCGGGGCTGATAGACTCCCATTGTCATCCCTTCGAGTACGGCTGGCTCAAGAGGAATGTCGACCTCAGGGGGACCTCAAACATCACGGGAATCCGCCTCAGGCTGTACTCAGCAGTCCAGAAAGCCAAACCCGGCGAATGGGTAACGGGCATGGGCTGGGACCAGGAGGCATTTTCTGACAAAAGAATGCCCAATCGCCTCGACCTCGATGATGTGAGTCCGGATAACCCTGTCGCACTTTCAAGAATCTGCGGACACATCGCGCTCCTGAACGGGAAGGCCATCGGGGCCCTTGGGTTCCAGGCGCGAATCGGGAGCGAATATGAAAGGGACTCGTCCGGAGAACTTACAGGAATCGTGAAGGAGGCTGCGCTTGCAGAAGTCTTTGGCAAGGTGCCCCGCAGTCCGGAAAGGGCCGCTTCCGACTTCCAATCTGTCGAAATCGAAGCAGGCCGTCTGGGGCTGACGACGCTGCACTGCATTCTCTCTCCAGAAGGTTTTGCCGAAGAATTGGAAGCCCTGGCCGCGCTTGATTCTTCCGGGTCTCTCTCTCTTAGGCTCAGGGCGTACATCCCTCCCGGGGCTGTGGACCATGTCGAAAGGAAGGGATTCAGGAAGAAGATGAACAACGAACGCCTAAGACTGAATGGTGTGAAGATTTACGCCGATGGCTCTCTGGGTGCTAGGACCGCGGCTCTGCGTGAGCCATATTCTGACGACCCCTCCAACACGGGGATTCTCCGTCTGAGTGACGAAGAGCTGGGAGCCTTGGTCGATCGCGTAGATACAATGGGCTATCAGATTATTATCCACGCCATCGGCGACAGGGCCATCGAGCAGGCGATAGACGCCTTGGCAATCGTCGCTGGAACAAGG
>DATDGE010000202.1:0-2398 GCA_036522255.1 Nitrososphaerales archaeon
GTCCCGATCCCACTCCCCTTCATGTCCCTCAGGACATCGGTAACGGGACGGTGCGTGACATAGAGGCAGTAATCCCCCTGAATCAGACCCGAGCGGACGAACCAATAACCCAGGGCTTCCTTTCCGATGCCGGGTGGACCCACGACCAGGACCGCCGACCTGTCCGGATAGCCGTCGCTGCCAAGGATGTTGTCGAGGGTCGGGACTCCTGTAGAAACCAACTGAGAGTTTCAGGGCTGGATTTTCTCACAAAATAAGCTTATGCCGGTAGGAGCAATCTTTGAAGGATCGCCGCGCTCTTTGAGTAATTCAAGCGAGCAAATCGCGCTTGGACTCGGGCCGGCCGGGTTCTCTTTGAATCGGGCGACCAACGCCTAAAAGGGCTTCATCCGACCCGCCGCCTGATGAATCAACAAAACATGGGCCCGAGGGTGCAAAGCGGGTTACCGGGACTTGACAAATTGCTCGAGGGTGGATTCCCGCCAGGCAAAGTCGTTCTAGTTCTAGGTGAGCCCGGGACAGGCAAGAGCATACTGGCGTCTCAGTATCTTATGTGGGGCCTGACGAACGGGCATGAAAATGGGGTGTTCATCGGGATGAACGAGTCGAAGGAACGTTATGTTTCGGAAATGAAAGGGTTGGGGATGGACTTCGAGCCCTTCGAGAAGGATACCAAGTTTGGGTTCGTTGACGCGACGGACATACGGCGAATCCCCGACCAGGCGCGTGTTGGGAGGATCCCAGTCGGGGGCAGAGAGCTCGGGCTGGTCAACCTGGTCGACACGATTCAGGAAGCTGCCGAAAAATTCGCGCCTAAACGAATAGCAATCGATTCGATTTCAGACCTGGTCTTCAGGTTCCCCGAAGTCGAGCAAAGACGCCCGGTGATTCTAGACCTCGTAGAAGCTCTCCAGTCCACGGGCTCGACATGCGTAATGACGAGCGAGGTCACTTCGACTGGGACAGAGAGGACCCTGCAGCCCGAAGAATATCTTGCGGAGGGCGTCATCCAGCTGAAAACTTTGCAGAAAGGGGGACGTTCAATCCAGGTCCTGAAAATGCGTGGGTCTAAAATTGACACAAAACCGAGGCCCTACGTAATCAGCGAGAAAGGGATCGAAGTCCTCGCCACAGAAGAAATCTATTGAAAGGCCTTCACGAATTGTCTTCGAAAGGTTCTGCCTCAGTCTCCGACGAGAAACATATGACCGAATTGCCTCCAGAGGTCCTGGAACTCCTCGGCACCGCTACCATTGGTTATCTTTCCGTGAGGTCCCCCAAGGGCGACCTCTACAGCTACCCTGTTGCTTTCTATTACACCGGGCACAAGGTGTACTTCATGACGCCCATCAGCGCGGCGAAGCTCCGTTTCATGAGGGCCAACCCGGAGGTCTCGTTCCTCGTCGACAATCACCTCCTCACCGGAGGCGCATGCGGGACGATGATCCAAGGAAACACCAAGGTCTTCAGCATCGCGAAAACCATCGTCTCAATCCTCTCTGTGGGCCCCAAAATGGCGAAGTTCGCGAAGAAATACCCGGGTATGTTCACCTTCTATGCAAAGGGGAAGGACCTCCCTGACGAGAGGAAGCTCTACAAGTACAGGCTCATCAGGATCGACCCAACGAAGTTCTTGTTCTGGCGGGGGTATGTGTTTGGGAAGTTCGCCCCAAAGGGGTCAAAGTCAGAGGACCCATTTTCGGCGTCCACAGATGAAACGAAGATGAAAACCTTAGCTAACCTGTTCAGCTCTGCGGACGAGGAACTGCCAGTGCCTGAAGTTCCCCGTGGTGAAGGCTGGGTGGAGACTTTGAAGGGCCTGGGGTCGGTGAATGCGACCGAGGATGAAGAACGCGCGGCTGTCCAGGCGTACAGGTTGTTCCTTCGCAATTCGATGGCTGAGAACAGGACGGGCCCAGGAGTCTCATCCGAAGA
The DNA here is from genome assembly GCA_036522255.1 of Nitrososphaerales archaeon. Lineage (GTDB taxonomy): Archaea > Thermoproteota > Nitrososphaeria > Nitrososphaerales > Gagatemarchaeaceae > UBA183. The sequence goes on from DATDGE010000202.1 coordinate 1,936, forward strand.
AAGGAAGCTGCTGAAGAAATGGAAGCAAAAAGGCGGGCCAACGGCCTAGCGCTCTTGTGAAAAAATATTCAGATGATTCTAAGCGAATCTAAGAGGGGCCCGCACAGTTTAGTGTTCAAACGCGGGCCCAAATATCAGCGTTCGGGTTCGGTTCCCGTCTCGACGAGAAGAGCCCTGTCAAGCATAGATTACTAGAAGGAACAGAGGCGTGGATCAAGCTTAGGTGCAACCCGGCTAGGGGATGGTGCTACGTAGGGGCTTTTATCGGGATTATTACCCAAAGGGGTCTGGGGTCCACTTCCGGGAGGCGCCCTAGCTGGGCCTGGGGCCAGTGTAGGCAGGCGCTCCAACTAACTGCTGGATTGGTCCGCGTCGCCATGCCCCGTCCTTTTGAGGAGGGCTGAATAGCGAGGGTCACTCCTGTATCCATCAAATTCAGTGTCAAAGACAATCCTGTGCACAA
>DATDGE010000203.1:0-1709 GCA_036522255.1 Nitrososphaerales archaeon
GGTGGCTGCGTACGTGACCGAGCGGATGATGGACATCATCGCCAGGAAGCTGAAACTTTCTCCGGTCGAAATCAGGCTCAAGAACATGATCGACCCGAGCGAAATGCCCTGGACCACGCCTGTGGGTGTCTTCTACGATTCAGGAAACTACAGGCAGGTCCTGGAGCGGACGCTCTCCCTGGCTGACTATGACTCGCTTCGGAGGGACCAGGCGACGCAGAAGAAGCGGGGGAAGCTGATTGGGCTAGGCCTCGCTACCTACGTCGAATATACAGCGCCGGGCTCTTCTCGCCTGCAGGGCCCTCTCGGCTGGGCTGTGGGGGGATGGGAGTCGTGTCACCTTATGGTTGACCCCACCGGAAAGGTCACCGCTCAACTTGGAACAGCGAGCCAGGGACAGGCGCACGAAACAGTATTCGCCCAGGTGATATCCGACGCCCTGGGGGCCAGGTTTGAGGACGTGTACGTCGGGGAGGGCGACACGCAGAGCGCACCTTACGGCTGGGGGGCCTGGGCCAGCAGGTCTACAGTCGCGAGCGGAGGGGCTTGCATCAAGGCCTCAAGAAAAATGAGGGATAAGATCCTCCACATCTCCGGGCATTTGCTCGACGAAGCGCCCGAAGACTTGGAAATGACAGACAGTTTGATTTCGTCCAAGAGGAGCGGGAAGACGCTGACGCTGCAACGGGTGGCTGACGTAGCCCTCCGCTTCTCCGGGCAGCTTCCGGAGGGGATGGAGCCAGGGCTCGACGTCGTCTCTTACTATGAACCTGAGTCACCGACGACGTGCAGCTACGCCACCCACCTGGCCATGGTGGAAGTCGACCCCGAGACAGGTTCCCTGAAGCTCCTGAAGTACTTCATAGTCGACGATGCGGGCGTCCTGGTAAACCCTCTCACAGTCGAAGGCCAGGTCCACGGTGCACTGGCGCATGGCATTGGAGGCGCGCTCTTGGAGGACCTTGTCTACAGCGACGACGGGCAGTTGCTGTCATCTACGTTCGTCGACTATCTGCTCCCTACTGCCGAGATCATGCCTGAGGTGATTCAAGACTTCGTCGAGACGCCCTCGTTGAATCTCGGGGGTTTCAAGGGGATGGGCGAAGGAGCAGCGATCCCGACCGCTGCCGCACTGACAAATGCCATCGACGATGCGCTATCTGACAGCAACGTCAAGTTCCTTGAGCTTCCAATAACCCCCGAGAAGGTGTACGGATTGTTGAAGGGCCGTAAAATCCAAAAGTCCTAGGCTACGAGGAACCCGTGAGAGAGCCTGTCGTCGTCTGAGACGAGCAAATCGGAGATTGCGGTAAGATAGGCTGTTCCAGTTATCTCTGGGATTATGGCCCTGTGACCATCCACTTTCGTGAATCCGGCTATTCTTCCGACGAACTTTGAGCCGATTATGCTTTCGTTGACAAATCTCTCCCCTCTTTTCAGCCTCCCATTCGCGTTTAGAATCGCCATCCTTCCGCAGGTTCCCGTTCCGCACGGTGATCTATCGAAAAGGTCGTTTTCTGCTATCATGATGTTCTTTGCATGCGAGGGTCCGAGATCTTGGACGATAGACACACCAGATATTCCGCTAATCGTTTCGTTAGTTGGGTGATGAAGCGATCTCTTCACTTCTCTTAGCAGAAGCCTCCCTGCTGCGAGCAACTCGCCGAGCCTATTAGAGTCAAGGTCGAGTTTCAAATCTGATGCGTTTA
>DATDGE010000204.1:0-6648 GCA_036522255.1 Nitrososphaerales archaeon
GCAGGACCTGGGTGGCAGGCGTAGCCAGGTACATTTTCGGGTCGTCCATGACAGGCTTCCACCTAAGCAGGTTCATGTAATACGATTCGATGGGAGCCTTGCGTTTTTCCATTTGATCAATCGCCCGGTCGGATGCGGCCAGCAGGACTGCTCCAGGGGGCCCCCCTAGAGCCTTCTGCGACGCCGTGAAAACGATGTCGGCTCCAAGCCCGTCGAAGTCGAGCGGGATCCCTCCGATGGAGCAGACGGCGTCGACCACGGACAGCACCCCCTCCCTGGAGCACTCATCGATGAGCTCGCGGATGGGGTTCACGACGGAACTCGAAGTGTCGACGTGGGTTACGAAGACCGCCTTGTATCTCGACTTGCGCAGCTTCTTTCTCAGGTCATCTGGGTCCGCAGCCTCCCCTTCGGTGTATTGGAGGCTGTCCGCCTTCGCGCCGTGAACTTGGTTCAGCATAAGCATCCTGCGGCCGAAGTACCCGTTGGTAAGGGTCAGTGTCGGGTCCCCATGGGAGACAAGGCTGACCACAGAGGATTCCATCCCGATGGTCCCAGATCCTGTAAACACGAATTGGACTCCTTTTTCATTTTTGAAAACGTCCCTGGCGAGGGAAACTGTCTCTTTGAACATCGAATAGAACTCTGACCCGACATGCGGTAGCTGGGGTCCGGCCATCACATCTCGAACTCTCTTTGAGAGATTCGTCGGTCCTGGAATCAGCAGAAGCTTGTCCAACAAGAGGACGCCCTTCAGTTGTCCCCAACAAGTCCCGATAAAAAGGCTGTTTTAGAGGTGGTCGAGGATTTGTGAGAGCTTGTCGATATGTATGATGTCAGGGTCGGGGACGCGAGTCGTGTGGGCCATCATGAACCCCAGCGCGGCCGACTTGAGGAAGGAGAGGTCGTAAATGGTATCGCCTACGGCAATGGTCTGCTTGTTCGGAATCCCTACCTTCGACAAGAGTTTTTCGTAGGCGATGTTCTTTCTAGTAGGGTCAACCCTGCCTATTCCGTCCGGCTGCAGGATGCCTGATCGGTCGAATTTCAACCCGTTGGCTACCCAGTAATCGATCTCAAGATCCTTGGCTACCTTGTTCGCGAGAATGTCGATCCCTGAAGTTACCAGGGCGGTCTTGATCCTCCGTTTTCTGAGCTCGCGAAAGGTCGAGGGCGCCTCCTTCCTGATCGTGTAATGTGACAAGATGTCTGCTATCTCGTTCTTCGTGACGTCCTTTGGCCAGGATGCGATGTCCCTGTGCATGAATTCTCTGTAGCCAATCTTTCCTTCGGTGTAAAGACGGAGCGACGTGGCCGCCTTCGTCCCGGTCCCGTAATGCTGATGGATCGCCACCCAGCTGCTGTTGTGCTCGAGCACAGTCCCATCCATGTCGAAAGCAGCGAGCCTGATGGGCCTCTTCATATTCGGTCTCGGACAGGTATTCCCATCAGGCGCATTGACTCGGCGAGGACCTTGCTTGCCGCGTCGACGAGGGCGAGCCTGGCGTCTCTGAGCTCTGAGTCCGGCTCTTGGTTGACGGGGATACTCTCGTAGAAGTCGTTGAAGGCAAGAGCCAAGTCGTGGGCGAATCTGGCGATCTCCTTTGGAGAAAGATACTCCCCACCGGAGGCTGCAGCGATGTCGAGCGAAGACATCTTCTTTGCCAGTCTGACTTCCTTTGCCTGTTTCAACTTTGCCGCGCTCTTCAAGTCCACGTGAGGTTTACCTTCAGTCTTCGCGAGTATCCTCCTCGCCCTTGCGTAGGTGTAAAGCAGGTACGGACCGGTGTCTCCTTGAAATTGTAGGGCGTCCCCCATGTCGAAGACGATCATTTTGTCGGGATCTTGCTTGAGCAACTCATACCTCAGAGCTGAGACTGCGATGGCCTCGGCTACCTCGTTTAGCCACTCATCAGACTCTGAGAGGTTCCGCCTTTTGGTCTCCGACTTGGCTTTGTCGGCCAGCCTGTCCAGCATGCCGTCGACGTTCACGTAGAGGCCCTTCCTTCCTGACATGTGGGCGAAGTCTCCCTCGATTTGGAATCCGATCTGAGACGCTGTCTTCTTCGAAAGAGAGACAACCTCGTAGGCCCGGTGTAGATATTTCTTGGACGCCCCCTCCTGAAGCCTGTCGAGCACTTTGGCCACTATTCTCTGAAGGTAGGTTTGCCTTGAGTCGATGACCGATACGGCGAGATCGGCCCCACCGAAGTGGCGGTCCGACTTCTTCCCGCCAAGGACGGTGGAATAGAGCACCCCACCAGGTTGGTCTTCTGAATAGACTTCGTATCCGAATGGATCTTCAATCAGCCCGATCTTCCATGCAGCGTAGGGGATGTCCTTTGCCACATAGACGACGGTGCCGTCTGACCTGACTACCACCTTCTCCTCGCCCGTCTCGGGGTCGGGGATGACCCAGCACCCTTTGTTCTCCCCAGAGTCCTGGAACTTGACGTAACCTATCTTCTTCAATTCCTCGAATATTCTGTCCCACATGCCTGAGTGGACGAGCTGTGATTCCCAGTTCAACAGGTCATAGGAAGCGCCCAGCCTCCAGCAGGTCGACAGCTGGGCTGCGAGGATTCTGTTCACGATCGACCTTGTGTACTCGGCGATGTCTCCCTTACCCCTCTCAATCTCCTTTAGCACCATTGACTGTTTTTCCTTGAGGGTCGGGTCCTTTGCGTACTCTTGGTTTACAGCTGTGTATACACTGTCGCCGCAATAGGTGTCGTATTTGATGCCAGGAGGCGCCTCGTCGGGAAGGCCAAGGAACTTGAAGCCCACGATAATATCGGCAACTTGGGCCCCTGAATCGTCGACGTAGTTCATTGTCTGGACCCGATGGCCAAGGTACTTCATCACGCGCGACAATGAATCCCCTAGGACCAGATTTCGTGCGTGCCCGATGTGGAGAGCTTTGTTTGGGTTCACGTTTGTGTGCTCGATGGCAATGGACTTCCCTGGACTTTTATGCGCGCCCAGGTCCCCCGATGATATCTCTTTGATCGAGTCCGAAAGGAATGAAGCTTGGTTCAGTTTGAAATTCAGGTAACCGCCTCTATGCGGACTTACACTCCCTACGTATTTCGTCCGATCGATGAGTCCCATCGCCTTCGACGCGATTGCCACGGCTACGTCTCCGGGCTTCTGCCCTGACTGCTTTGCCACTCTAAGTGGGACCGCGCTGGCGAGGTCGCCATACTCGTCGCTTGGGGGAAGGCTTACCTCCGCCACGACGTCGGGGTAGCCGCAGGCCTTGCACGAGTCAGCTAAGATCTGCTTGACTTCTGCTTCAAACTCGAGGAACTTCAAGCTTTGAATCGTCCTTGAGGAGTCCTGATAAAAGCTCTCAGCGCACAACTATTCTTATCCCTCCTCACGTGGGGATGTTCGGGCCCGTAGCCCAGCACGGACAGGGCGTCAGCCTCCGAAGCTGAAGTGCGAAAGCTCAGAGACCGTGGGTTCGAATCCCACCGGGCCCGCCTCTTACCAGGGTCGAATACCCTTCCACTTCTTTTCCGCTCATATCATATCTGGTCTCAGAAGGGTTAACAAGACCGCTGACGGGTTCGGTGGGATTCGAACCTTCCGGGAGTTTGGCCCTAACTGACACCGTGAACCCGTGTGCCAAGGATGAAAGCTGACTACCTCGGTAAGTGCCTAACTCGAATCCCTTCCAGCCCACGATTGCACAGTTCGTGGGAATTTTTTCCCTTGAGAAACCATCCTTAAGAAGGGCTTGAGTCTTATTGGCACCCCGGTTGCGGGTAATCTCCGTTATTTTGGTTGCTCTGATTCTCGCATTTTCCTTCCTTTCTTTCGTCCCTGTTTCTGGTGCTCAACTTGTCACCAAGCTCTATTTTTCATGTCCTGGGGGGCCTGCGACCCTGGCTCTAACGCAACCAACTGGGATGCGGACCTGCTTCGCGTTTGGACCCAGCGGGGGTACGTTCACCGCATCAGGGACTTACCCCGGCCCGTCCTTCACGGTGGGTTCGAACACCAATATCGAATTCAGCGTCGCTGTCTTCGGCGCGGGACAAGAGGTAGGCCACTACACTTTCAAGGATTCTACCACAGGGGTGGTTATCGCCGACTTCACGAACGGGGGGGGCCCGATTACTGTATCCGGCACAGACTGCACTTCGCCCGGATTCATTGGAGCTTCCCCTCTCGCCAATTTTGCCCAAATCAACAGCGGCGACAATCTTGTGGTCAGTCTAGGGATCAGTTCCGCCGGGACCGGGCTTGTAAGCGTGACCGGGTGTGAAAACCCCAATTCGAGCATCGTTGTCGCAGGCAACGCGTTCACCACGACCACCTCTACCAGCAGCTCGTCCAGCTCCTCAAGTTCCTCCAGCAGTAGTTCTTCGTCGAGCTCGTCAACTTCTGTTCTTTCGTCTACAACTCTAACCTCGTCAGCTTCTGGTACCGTCACCCAGGTCACAACGGTGGGAGGGGGAGTCGGTCTTTCCCCCGGCGAAGTTATCGGCATACTCGGAACTGCCCTGGCGATAATTGGAGGCGTAGTCGTCTACAGGGTTGTGTACGGGAAGAAAAAGAAGAAGCCTCCGACTGGGCCTACGCCTCCACCCGTTTCCCCCGGTTCGACGCCGAATATTCCTGTAACCCCTGGAAAGACGCCGGTTGTTCCTGTAACACATGGAAAGGCCGATGGCCCTGGATGCATCCTGAAGCACGACTGGCAGCACATAGAGATGAATATCACCGCGAGCATCGGCGGGAAGAGCTGGAGCTCGGAGAGGAACCCCGCGACTGGTGCCGTCACATACGCCACACCCACCGGACTTTCTGCAACTCGGGAAACCCTGGCCAAGGAACGGGGCGTTGCCGACATGCCGGGCGTGGCGATTCCGATGAGGGCTGATGCGCTCGACACCCACCTGCTGAGCCAGAAATGCTCATGCCCGGGTGTGGACGGCGACATGAGCGTAAAGCTCCATCGATTGCTTGCCAACGTTCGCTACACGTGGGAAGTAATTGGAGGGGAAGGAGCCTTCGAAATTGAGGATAGGGGAATGTCCAAAGCCACCTCGGGCCAGCAAGTAATATTCTGGACCCCACACGTCGAGTTGCCGTCTTCTCCTTCACGGGAACCGACACCCGGGCCGACGGAGCCCAAGGAAAAGGCCAGAATCAGGGTGACAGCTTACCATGATGATCCAACAAAGCCCCCCGACCACGCCCCTGTCCACGTGGACCTCGTGCTTGAAATCAGAAGAGAGATTACGGAGCTTGTCCACTTAGACGACCGTCAGCCGGGCAAGGGAGCCGACCAATACATTGTGGACTGGTGGCTAGCCGGCGAAGGGCATCTGATGACCAACATGGTCGTGCCAAAGGAGAGGAATGGAGTCTGTGCACCCGAGTACGTCTGGAAGGTTGGATCCCCCATAGAAGGTGACATTGTTGACATCTCGTCCGCGGTCGTCAAGAGCGACATCCTTTTTGCACAGGAGGTTTCACCACCTGAAGGCCTCGTACTGTTCAAAGCGAGGGGATCGGACACCGACATCCTACAGCTCAAGTGCGTCCCCGCGGGGGGGCCCTGCAAGGTACCCGCGCAATACGAATTGGTGCTTAACGACCCCTTGTACTACGAATGGACTGCGGACAAGGGCGAGTTTGTCAATGGGAACGCGCCTGACAGAGAAATTGTGTGGCGGGCTCCCCTCCAGGCCGGGCTGGTAATGTTCACTTTGACGATTCGCAACTCAGCCACCCATATTGGTGGAGTAGAGACCCAGTACAATGATGAGCCCAGGATCATCGAGTTCAGAGTCTACGTCAGCGCAAGCGAACCTTCGCCCGCACCAGGTTCACCCGTCGATCCCTGCGCCAAGTATAGGGTGGAGCTCGAAAGGGCTCGCGAGGAATTTAGCCGCTTAACCGACATGCAGAAAGAGATACTTCAAAATCCGTACACCAAAGATGCCAGCGGCAAGAGAACTCCCGAGGCTGGGAGGGTGCTCCATAGGTTAGAATATCCGTTGAATTATGCAGCAAGGTGGGTGTTTGAGGCCGAGAAGGCACTTCGCAAATGCATAAGCGAAAACGAAACGGGAGCGAATAGCGCAGGAATGTGATGCCTCTGGGTATACTCTCCCTCATGTCAAAATGATTGCTCGCGACGGGCACGGGACGGATTCGATGAGCCTGCCATACAATTCCTGAATCCTAATGGTTCGCGCCCCAACAGAATTGATATCGAACCACTTTTCGCGTGCGTGCAAACAACGCGCGCCTAATCACACTTGGTTTTACCGCAACATCGCACTAGCTCTAGCCCCTGCCTACCCACGCACAACACCGCGCAAATCCGAGCAAGTTTGCGGTAGAGTTGCGTGCGCGCGTGACCGGGGGCTATTGTAAAACTTAATTTCTTAAGCGCATCCCACCGGGCCCGTTATCAAAACTGCGCGAAGAGTCTGCACGCGTTTTCAGAATAGATGAAGTGCCACCCCGAACGAGACTTCTGGGTCGCGTTTTTCCAAGAGAAAGTTGCAGGCTTCATCTCCCGTTGCCGTGCAAGTCTCCTCGGTAACCTGGAGCTCCCCTCCGAATAATTCATCAGCAGCCCCCCTGATGACCCCTGCCAGGAACTCGCAAACGGGCTTGGTCTTA
>DATDGE010000205.1:0-3469 GCA_036522255.1 Nitrososphaerales archaeon
GCTCAAGAATCTAAGGGAGAACAACAGGGTGGCACTGCTGGTGGACGAGTACAGGCCCAACAGGGGCCTCATGGTGGAAGGGGAGTGCGATATTTTCGAGCGAGGGAAGGAGTACCTGCGCCTGCTGCAGATACTTTTCGATAAGTTTGCGTACTATAGGAACAATCCGTGGGGGGAGGGCGAATCCCCGATACTGAAGATCAAGCCGACGAAGGCCGTCATGTGGTAAGCCTCGGTCAGCTGAGCGTCACGCTTCTGCGGGCCTCGTAGGCGCCCATCAGCCCGGAACCCGTGCACGTCGGGTCGAACGGCTCCAAGACAGAAGAGCAGGTCGCAGCTAATAGTTCGATGTATCGCTCCGAGTCGTATTTGGTTTCGTCCTGAATCACGTCGGCCGGGGTCGCCCGCTTCGAGTCCTTCCCCCGGTAGTCTGTGATGACGTACCGTATCCCTTCGCCGGCGTGGAGAGTGGCGCCCTCGCCGACGAGTTGTTTGATTGCCGCGTGCTGCACGGTCATTGTGGTGTACTCCTCCGGGCCCTTCGAGAGGTTCGTCGTGAAGGCGAGCTCGGGGGCCGGAATCTCATGCCGTGCGAGCGACTCAGCGTGTCTGAGGAAGATTTCGACGCACCCTGGGACCTTGCCCTTCGCCTCAGCCACCGAATTGGCTTCGGCGAGCGTCCTCAGGATCTCCATCTGACATCTGGAAAAAGCGGGTGGAGTGTCGTGGCGCCGTGCCTCTATCCCCCTGACCTTCAGTTCGCCGTCCCGATAGACGCCGAAGTATCTGTTGAGGACAGGTATCCCCGGGTCGACCTTCGAAGGGAGGAAGACCACCCACTTGTAGATGCCCTCGAATGACATCGCGAAGCCTGTCTCCGATTCGATTTGGGCCTTCAGCCCCAGGTACTCGCCTTCCGACGCCCCCTCCTTCTTGACCCAGAGGGAATCGACGATGCCGTGCAGGACCTCGAAGCCTTTCCGCTCGGCGATTCTTGCCGTGTCTACCAGGGTCTTCCTGTCCCAGGCGCACACAGCGATGTGGGCGTCTATGCGACCGAACTTCGCGTTGTTGAAACCTAGGTAGCCGAACGTCGTGACCCCCAGCCACTTGAGGGCTGCCTGGCGGGCGTTGTACCTGTCGTAGTCCGCCCCCTTCGCGGCCTTCTTGAGCTCCTTGTAGTGGAGCCTCTTCTCTACTATGATCTTGATCGCCAGCGGGACTATGCCATCCCTCTTCTTGCACACGTTCCAATCGAGCTCGGGCACACGGTTGTCGGAGTCGGGGCAGCAGGAGCATCTGACTGTCTCTGCCGAGATGTTCTTCCTCAGCATGATGTTGGGGTAGAGTGCGGAGTAGTCCAGTTCCCCGACGTTCTCGTAGACGCCCACTTTGGGCTCGAAGATGAAACCGCCCCTGTCGGCCATCAGCAGCTCGTTCCTGTCCTTGAAGTGCTCCGCCAGTGTGGGCTTCCACGGGACGAGCAGGCCGATCTTCGACGCGTTGTAGAACTGCAGGCTCGAAAGGGCCTTCCCGATGCTGGCCCTGCTGGAGGTGTGCATAGGCATGCGGCAGATCCTGCTCAGCTCGAAGAGCCCCTCGAAGCCGGCCTCGGAATAGGCGAAGGACGTGTTGACGTCGATGTGTATCCTGCCGTAGAGCTTCATGGCCGAGGGCTTGTAGTGGATCCTCCCGTAGCTGAAGTACGAGGTGCCGCTCTTGGACGGGAGCTTCATGGTGGTTCCGTCCCTGTCGAGGATGAGCCTGCCGGCCACGCCGTTGGCTTCTGCTCGCTTGATCAGGTAGGGGAAGAGAAATGTGTCGCCGTCGTTGGTTAGGATAAAATCCGGGTCGGCCTCTTTGATGGCCTGGACCAGCCCCAGCAGCTTGTCCGCCTCGCTGCGCCCGTCGATTTTGATCACGTTGTTGCCGCTCTTGAGCGTGATTGATTCGATTCTGTCTGTGAAGCGCGCCAGCTTCCCCTGCTTCGCCACCTCCACGTCGAGCTCTGCCTTCGTGAGATTCGGTATCTCGTACTCATAGGCCCAGACGTCGTCCTTCAATTCCCAGTCCAGTCTGTCGCCTCTCTGTTCCACTTCGCAGTAGGCGAGGGGGAAGATGTCGTGCTCGTACAGATAGCTCTGGGCGGGTGGGACGTCGGCGTTGTAGAGTTTGAAAGTCCCGAAGGGGCCGAGGCGCTCTATCCTCCCTGCGACCTGCTGGGCCTTCCTGGCGTCCTTGAGCTTCGCTTCGATGACCTGGGACACACCTGAATCGGTGACCCTTTCGCGCTTCTCGACGACCCTGGTCCATGCGAAGTCATCGCGGAGTATCTGCAATGGGACGGCGAAGTCTGATTTGCTGTCCGTGCCTATGAATATCGATGGGGACCAGCGGTCGACCAGCCTTGCTGCCTCGCCATTTTCGAGCTTGAGCCAGACGACCATCTCTCCAGGTTTGCCTGGGTAGAGGTCAAGTACCCAACCGCGCATTCCTATCGCCTTTGAGCTTCTCGACTTCAGCCGCCAGCCAGACGATCATCTTGTGCTGGACGAGCATCAGGCTCATGAACAGAGCCTCCGTCGGGAAGGGAGAGTCCCTCGCCTGGATTGCAGGGAGGTACTCGTAGCAGAGTCTGAGCATCTCGTTGAAGAGGGCTCTGTCCTCGGCCCGGAGGGCGTCGGCGAAGCGCTGCCAGCTGTCAAGCTCCTCGGTTATCTCGGCGTCGGAGAGCGTCATCTGCCTGTTGCTCCGCGCTTGATTTCTGAGACCGCGTGTGTGGAGCGCGCAAGCGTCCTTTGGTGGTGGAAGAAAATCGCCATCGCCATCCCCTCGAATCTAGACGTCCTGACCGCTGCGGAAGATGCTGAAGTGTAGAGCCTGGCAGAGCTGAGCATCTCGTCGAGCGTGACCTTGTCCTTCTTGGGGAGGGCCTTCCTGAACGACCTCCATTCGGCCGTCTCCTGGGCTTCGGCTATCCTGAACGAGGGAATGGTGCGGCCCATCAGCGAAGCACCCCGGTCTTGGCGGCTCTGAAGAGCTGGCTCAGCTTGAACGTGGCGACCGCCGGGAGCTTGTTCCTGTGCTTCAGGAGCTCCGCCCTGACCCTGCCTCCCTCGGGCGTCAGGCGCACCATCGCGTCCGCCCACGAGGAGACCATGTCATCGTACTTGTTGGGCGAAGCTAGAGTTGCGATTACGAGCGCATCCTTCTTCGTCCTTTCGATTCCCTCCTCGACCGCGCTCAGGACTCTCCGGGCCTCCCTCTCCTCCAGCTCGGGCTCGTTGAATGTGCCGAGCAAATCGGAGATGATCACGAGCCTAGTCCCGTAGTCTTTGGCGGCGCGGACAAGGTGCTCGGAGATTAGGTCGGCGAGCTGGTAGAACGTGAAGACGCGACAGGAAGCTACTCGTCTCATCGCCGCGACAGGTTTGAGCCCCCTCTGCTTCGCGAACGAGGAGAAGAGGTA
>DATDGE010000206.1:0-1696 GCA_036522255.1 Nitrososphaerales archaeon
AAACGTGGGGAACGTCGGGGTGAACATCGGAGTCGCGGCTCCTCCCGCGTACTTCCCCTTCGGGGGAAGAGGCGACTCGTTCTACGGGACCCTGCACGCCCAGGTGGACACGGTAGACTTCTTCACAGACAAGAAAGTCACCATATACCGATGGTAGGCGCGGGCCTAGCTCCGATTCTTGCGGAGAAATTTCACAGCTTCACCGTAGGTAGGCATCGATTCGGAGCAGGCGTGTCCCATGACGACCATGGCCCCGACGGCGTTCCCGAACTTCGCGGCCTTCGCGAGGGTCCACTTCTTCGATAGCCCGTAGACGAAGCCGGCGATGAAGCCGTCCCCGCCCCCGAGCCCCTTGAGGAGCTTCACTCTGAATCCAGGCACTGTAATCCTCCTACCCTGAGTGTAGACGGTCGAGCCCTTCTCTCCTCGTGTGACGACAATTACCCTGTCCTTGTCTGTGACCTGTTCGACCGCTGCCTGCAGTGTTTCGGCACCCGTTGCAGCGATGTACTCCCCTTCGTTCCCAATCAGTACGTTTGCCATGGAGATGGCTTTCTGATACCTGGAGATTCGTTCTTCCAATGGAAGGCTCCAAAGCGCTGGCCTCCAGTCGAGGTTGAGGATCCGCGTCAGGCCCTCCCGCTCGGCGACCTTCATTGCATTGTAGATCGTGCTTGCTGAAGGGTTGGCAGACAATCCGGTCCCGGTAACGAGAAGGGCCTTGGTGCTTCTGATGAGGCTCTCCGGGAGGTCCTCGTCGGTGACGAGGAGGTCGGCTGCTTTTTCCCTGTAGAAGACGAACTTCCCATCCCGGCCCGGCAGGATCTCGGCGAATACGATGCCGGTCCTTCCGTTGGGGTCCCTGTTGACATGTTCTATGTCTACTCCCTCCTTCTCCAGGTATCCGATGATGTATTCCCCCAGGTCGTCGTTCCCTACTCTGGTCACCAGCGCGGTCCTAAGCCCAAGCCTTGATGCACCGACAGCGACGTTCGCAGCGGTTCCTCCCACGTACTTTGCGAAATTCTTTGACTCTTTGATCGTGCGGCCGTAGTCAAGAGAGTAGAGGTCCACCCCTGCCCTGCCTACGAGCACGAGGTCGAGCTGGCCTTTACCCATCGAAGAGTTCACACTTCTTCCAGCTTTCCTTTTCCATGACCTGCTTCGCCTCGCTCACTCCTGCTCCTCGCCTTACCAAAGCGTCGATTGCAAAGGCCATCCCCCTGGGGTCGCCCCCCTCCGGATAGAGTATGTTTCGCCCCATGAGTACGCCTCTGACGTTAGGCCCGGCTTCCATCGCTGAGAGGATTTGAGAAAAGAGCACGTCAGGTTCTTTGGCATCACCTCCGAGCACGAGGATGGGGCATGTAGTCGCCTTCGCGACTCTGTCAAAATCCTCCACATAGGGAAGTTTGAGCCAGACCCCTGAAGAACTGCTTCCCAGAGCGGTGGCAACGCCGACGAGCTTGGCGAGCGTACTGGCGTCGCGGACCACCGTCAGGCGCCCATCTCTCCTGGCGACAGGCAGGGCCTCAAGGAACACCGGGACCCCGAGCTCCTGACACTCCCTCACGAAGGCGGCACAGTATTCCAGCGTCTTCAGCGATGCCTCGTCTTCTGGGTCGACCCGCAGCAGGAACTTGCCCCCGTCGAGTCCCATGCTTGCGATTCCCTTTGGGTCATAGCCGGTGACCGG
>DATDGE010000207.1:0-2719 GCA_036522255.1 Nitrososphaerales archaeon
TCGGTCACCATCATTTTGAGGGACAAGAACGATGCGTTCGTAGCACTGGGCGCAATACAAGAGTCTGGGGTTGACTGGGGCGACCTAACCATAAGGAGAGACAGCCTGGAAGATGTGTTTCTGAAACTGGTCGGGGAGGAGGGAAGGGCCGGGAAGGAGGGGGAGTAGTATGGCATTCAGCGGAAAGAGAATGCTGGCAGAACTCGGCGTCTATGCCAGAGGCAACCTTCGAAGCAGGGAAGGGTTCTTCTTCACACTCGTATTCCCCGTCATTCTAATTCTTCTCTTTGGCGCAATCTTCTCTGGCGGGAGCTCAGGACCGACCACTGTGTACGTCCAAAACCTCGACAGCGGGCCGATAAGCTCCGCGTTCATGGGCGCCCTGAACAGTACCACGGCTCTCAAACTCGTCCCTGTCCCCGCCGGCCAGAACTTCACACAGTACCTCTCGTCCCATTCATCTACAGATGGGATCGTGATCCCGCAGGGGTTCAGCTCCGCCTACATTGCAAACCAGAGAGTGAACGTCACGGTATTCGGAAACCCGACTTCGACAAGCAGCGCAATCGTGTCTGGGATCACGAGAGAAATCGTCAACTCCTTTAACCTGAACGGTGCAAGCGGGGCACACTCCGTGGGTGTTAGCGCCCACACGGCGGTTTCGTCGAGCTACAAATATATCGACTTTCTAGTGCCCGGACTGGTGGGGTTCTCAGCTCTAACGAGCCCCATGTTCGCCCTGGTCAACATCAGTTCCACCTACAGGAGGGACAAGATCTTCAAGTTGCTCTCGCTGACGCCTCTGACCAAGACGGAATGGCTGATGTCGAAGATAATCTGGTACATAGGCACGACAGCAATCTCGTTCATCCTGATGTCCATCGTCGGCATCTACGCTTTCGGCGCCCACATAACCCTCAACCTGGGAATAGTGATGTTCCTGATCGTCGGACCATTCTTCTTTGTGTCCCTGGGAATGCTTGTCGGGACCATTTCAAACAGCCCAGAATCTGCGGCCGTGGTTGGGAACCTCGTCACCTTTCCTATGATGTTCCTTTCGGGGACTTTCTTTCCGGTCGCGGCGATGCCCATGTATCTTCAGGGAATCGCCCATGTACTCCCTCTCTTCTACATGATCGACGGGTTGACAAACGTAATGATCTATGGTAACTTTGGTCCGGCGTATTTCGACGTGGGCCTGCTGCTGGTGATTTCAGCTGTGACCTTCGCGCTGGCGGTTCGGTTCTTCAGATGGCGCGAAGACTGACAAGACCCTAGCCTTCAACCGTTTGACGACCCCGTGCGAAATCCCAGGCAGGGCGCGGAAGTCTCCCGCTCGATTTTATATCGAAGCACCAGGAAGTTGGTCGGTTGAGGAAGCGAGAGACGATTCTCATCCAGATGGAGATACTCGCTTCTCTTTTCGCATCGCCGAAGGGCCCCACCAGACTGGCGCAGGCTTGCAACATACAATATGCCAGGCTTCAGAATTTTACGGGCCCGCTGCTGGCCAAGGGCCTAGTGGAGTCGGTCACAGTGGACGGGGAGCAGCGATTCTCCATCACCGACGCGGGGTACAAGCTCTACAAGGACTGGCTGGAAATCTGGCGGAGGCTTCCCCTTGCCTGACCTGAAGTCAGCAGGCCTTTTATGCGGTTTGAAGTTTGTGACCCTCAATGGATGATGAGAAGGAAAGAGGACCTGGGATCATAGACGCCCACCAGGAGATGGTCAGACACATCGAACAGAGCGCGGGGAGAATCCGGATCCTTTCGATTCTCACAGTTGGCGTCGCTGCGGTCCTGTCTGTCTCCTACCTCCTTCAGCTCGTCCTTCCCCTCACCGGTACGACAACCGTCACTGTGGACCTGACAGCACCCTCGAACATCGTGGCGGAGCTCGTTGTGCTCGCTCTGGTGCTCGTCTGGCTATATCTGGGGATTCGCGACCTCAGGTTCTCATCGAGGATGAAGAATGAAATCAGCGGTGCCAGGTCGAAGGAGAAGGGGATCCAGGATAGGATTTCCTGAAAAGACCTTTGCCCCTTTTCAGACCAAATATCCAAGTGGGTGCTTGCCGATTTCGCGGTCAAGCTTCTCGAAGCTGCTGATCGTCCCCACGTCGAACCACTCTTTCTCAGTGTAGAAGGCGGCAACTCTCCCTTTGTCGCCAAGTAGCTCTGGGATGAAGTGAGCCATCAGGTCGGTCTTCCTTGCGCTGGCCGTCCGCCCCATAAGGGACATCGCCTTCGGGCCTGCGACCATCATTCCGGTAGAGACGCTCAGGTCCAAGCTGGGCTTCTCACGGAACGAAGTGACCATGCCGTGCTTTACGTCTGCCACTCCCACTGGGAGAGAATAGCGCCTGTCGAGGACAAGGGTGGCATCTGCAGACTCCTTCCTGTGGAGAGCAAGAAGTTCGGTGACCTCGAGGTCGGCCAAGACATCCCCATAGTAGACCAGAAGCTCGTAGCAGTCCGATATGGCTCCGTTTTTCATTGCGTTGGCGACTGCGTTAAGACTCCCTTTCAGGTCTCTCGGGTCTTCAGAATATGTGAGTTCCACGCCGTGCTGCGAGCCGTCGGCGACGTAGTGCTTGATGTCATCGGAGCGGTACCCGGTCAGTAGAGCTATCTTCGTGATTCCGTGGTGTTTCATCAGAGCGACTATGTAGGCCAGCAGTGGCAGCTTCTTGGGCCCGATGGGGATCATGGTCTTCT
>DATDGE010000208.1:0-2354 GCA_036522255.1 Nitrososphaerales archaeon
AGGTGGTCGATGCAGTCGTAGGACTTGGGCCTGTTCCGGCCGGCCAATGAGCGGACGAACCCATTCCATCTCTTTTGCCCCACCACGCTCTTCAGGTACGAGATGTAATGAACTCCCAGATTCCCGGCCTTGCTGGCGGTCAACGATTGGAGGCCGAGCCGACCGGCGAAGGGAGGTTCCATGAGGTCCTCGAGGGCGCCAGGAGCATCCGAGTGAGAGAGCTTCGTGCTAACGAAGACCATGCTCATGAAAGTCGTAGCGGCCGCATACCACAGAGACTTCTTGCTCTGAAACTTGGCGGGATAGGCGTGTGACTCCTTGCTCTCCCTTGGTGCGAGGAGGCCTTCTTTCTCCATCTTGAGCACCATGTAGTGAGGCATCAGGACTATGTCAGCGGACCTCATCCCATGCTTTCGTTCTGCCAGAATCCGTTCGTAGATCTGGAACGGATGGTCGTCAAGATACACAGGGAATTCCTCAAGCCTGTTGTTCTTTCTGTACGCCCATAGCAACTCAGAGAGTCCCGGTCTGAGCCCCAGCGAACCGTAGATTACCAGGCGTCGGAGCTGCTTCATGCCTATATCAGACCGGCCTTCAATCGTTTCATCCCTTCTTCGATCGCCTCCCTCGAAGCCCCGAATGATATCCTGAGATGTCTCTCCCCCGAAGGGCCGAAGAGGACGCCTGGGATGACTGCGAGATTGTTCTGCCTGAGAAGTCTCTCACTCAATTCGGTCGAACCCAGACGGGACTTGTAGCTCGGGAATGAGTAAAAGGCTCCCTGCGAGTGAGAGTACGTGATTGATTCTATTTCGTCCAGTGCCTCCTCCGTCAGCTCCCTCCTGGACTTCAGCTCCTCGCGGAACTGGTCTGTGAAGCGTCGTCCATTCTTGATGGCGTAGGCCGAGGCCGCCTGTATGAAAGGTGGGAAACACGTGACCGTATTCTCTATGAATTTATTGATCAACGAGACCTTCTTCTCGCTCGCAAGCACGTAGCCCGCCCTCCAACCCGTCATCGCATAACTCTTCGAGAGGCTGAAGAGCGAGTAGACGAGAGAAGGCGAATCTTCCATCGCCCCGATCGAATGATGCTCGCCCTCATACACGAGGTCCTCGTAGGACTCGTCGCTCAATATCTGGATCCCTTCCTCTTTGCAATGCTCGAAGACCTCCTCCAATTCACTTTTGGCCGAGACATGGCCCGTGGGATTCGAGGGGGTGTTGATTATGATGGCCTTCGTCCTTTCGGTTGACACTTTCTTGATTGCGTCGGTGTCAATCGCGAAATCTTCGCCGAGCTGATATCGCACCGGTCTCCCGCCGTTCATTATCACCGGTTCCGAGTAGTAGTACCCCGGGTCAGGAATCAGGACGTCTCCTCCGGCGATTCCCGTCGCCATCAGACACGCGTAGACTGCGAGTTTGGTCGTGATGAACACGGTGTTCTCGGGGTCGGCCGTGATGCGGTTCCTTGCCCCCACCTTCTGGGATATCGCCTCCCTCAGCTCGGGTATGCCGTAGGAACCGACGTAGTGGGTCCCCCCGCTCTTCATACTCTGATAGGCGGCCTCTATTATCTCAGGAGGGGTCGCGAACGAAGGTTCCCCGATCGCGAGGCTGACCACGTCCTCGCCTGCGGCTTTCCTCCTGGAGACTTCGTTGAATATCTCGTAGGCGGGGGAGCCTGCAAGTTCTTCTAGAGACACGCGTTTCCGAACATTCCCATGTCGATTTAAGGTTGAGAAGTCAAGTTGAGACCGTCCCTGAACCGTTATTGGGGGAATTCCTCCCTTTCGCCCTTCATGTCAAAGGGGAGCTTCAAGACGACCTTGGTCCGCCCTGAAGGCGCTGGGACCTGGACCTTCGCTCCCATCCCGTCGACCTGGTCAAGGAGACCGGGATCAAGGCCCGGCTAAGGGTCAAAGGCACCATCGACGCCATCCCCTTCAAGGGAACTCTGTTGCCATCCGGCTCAGGACGCCACTTCGTCGTCGTTAGGAGAAAGGTTCGTGACAAGGTAGGTAAGAACGCCGGGGACGTCGTCAAGGTCGAGTTTGACCTGGATGCATCGCCGGCGAAAGTATCGATCCCAAAGGATTTTGCAAGCGCGCTGGCATCGAGACCTGGAGCCAAGGCAGAGAGTTCGAGGCGATGGCGCCTTCGCACAAGAAGGCCTACGTTACTTGGATTGAATCAGCGAAGGCTCTGAAGACCCGGGACCGAAGGATCGCCAAAGCGGTCGTGATGGTAGCGGCCAAGAAAAGGCTCTGAGCTGCCAGTTACTTTCTGTGTCTTTCGTATGCGATCCGGGTTAGCAGGTCTGCCTCGGTATTTTGTTCCCTGGGTATCCAT
>DATDGE010000209.1:0-3089 GCA_036522255.1 Nitrososphaerales archaeon
GATTTCTCCGGATGCACTACTGAAAGAGGCGGCGGAGCTGATGGCTGAATACCGGGTGAGAAGACTGGTTGTGCTGGACAGCACCGGAGCGCTCGTCGGGATCGTAACGACCGGGGACATAGCCCGGACCATGGCAGAGAAGAACGGTTACAGGGACGCCACTTTCAACGCCATGGCAAGGTACAACGAAGGGATTGACGGCGGGCCCTATCAGTAACTATTCGATGCTGGGCTTCTCTTCACCTTCGACGGGGTCTGCAGGAAAAACTTTTACGCGTCCAGAATAGGATGAATCTTGAATGAGTGCTTCGATGTACGCGAGAATCTCACTCCTATTCATCGTGCTAACAGCCCTACTTCTGGCCATTGGTTACGCTGTCGGCCTATACTTCGGGGATCCGGTTACATTCGTTGGTCTCGCGCTTGTCCTCGCGGCTGTCTTCAATTTCGTCTCATATTATTACAGCGACTCCTTGGTGATTCGGATGACCCGGGCCAAGATAATCCAGGAGAGCGACAGCCCCGCCCTTTTCAGGGCCGTGAGGAGTGTGGCTCAGAAGGCGAACATCCCTATGCCCAAGGTCGGGATTGTCGACTCGCCCCAGCCCAACGCCTTCGCCACCGGGAGGGGTCCGAACAAGGCGGTGGTGTGCGCGACCTCGTCCATACTGCAGACACTTACACCTGAGGAACTCGAGGCGGTCATTGGCCACGAGATCGGGCACGTCATCCACAGAGATGTCCTGATGTCGAGCGTCGCCGCGACGATGGCGGGAGCGATCTCCTATATTGGAAATATTGCGCTCTGGTCGATGTATTTTGGCGGAGGGAGCAAGAACAGAAATGGCAATTCGTCAATTTTCCTTCTTCTCGCTATCGTTCTTGTGCCGCTTGGAGCCACCTTCGTCCGGCTGGGCATCAGCCGGAACGACGAGTACAGCGCGGATGAATATGGAGCGAAATTGACGAGAAACCCGGGCGCCCTGATCAGCGCACTTGAGAAGATAAGCGCGAAGGTTCAGACAAGACCTATCGCAAGCAATTCGAGGCAGGCTCCGTCCCCTGCAACCGCGTCGCTATGGATCATGAACCCTTTCAGAGGCGGAGCATTGTTGGAGATTTTCTCGACTCACCCTTCGCTCGCCCACAGGGAGGAGAGGCTAAGGAAGGTCGCGAGAGAAATTAACGTATACGTCCGCTAGCCAAATGCGAATCTAAGGAGCGCCAGAATCGCTCCTACCTGCAGCAGCTCATCCTGTTGGGTCGGCTTGGGCGTTGTAGTTTCTTCAGCCGGGTTTGCTGCGGAAGTAGGAGAGAGGGAAGGGAACATCGAGTTGGGGAAGATCGGGACTTCGAAAGTGGGGGTTTGATTGGTGGTGGATGCAGACGCAAGAGGTGGCGCATAAGCCGGCGCGGGGGTCACAGCTGGTTGTTTTGGGGTCGAAACCCATGGCTCAGCCTGTCGCACGGCTGGCGGGGAAATCCGCCTAGGTGGGGGCTGTTTCGCCGGGACTGGGGGCCCAGCGCTCTTCTGCCGAGAGCGGGCGAGGAAGGCCGGGATCATCAAGATCAGACCAAAGAATGAAATCAGGTAGATTCCGAACCCGATTCCTAGCAGGACAAGCAAAATCGCGAATCCGAAGAGGTCACGATTCAATGCCTGATTTTTGGCTGAACGTTGTATTAAGGATTGAAAGAAGTGGGCCGGGGCGGAATTGAACCGCCGACCTTGGCGCGTCTTCCGATTCGCCGTCTTCTGCTAGCAAGTGTCAGAGCCTGACGGGGCAGAGCCTGACGTCCTAACCATGCTAGACGACCGGCCCATCACGACGACCCGCCTTCGAACGCGCTTTTTATCTTTAGTCAAGTGTCGTCCATCGATTGAAGTGTAGGGAACTCTTCGCTTTCAATTCATTAAATAACCTGCTGACAAACGCGGGGCAGCCGAACTTGACCGAGAATTCCGAGATTCAAGGCTTCTACAAGCTGCCGATGACAGAGAGGTTAGAAGTCCTGAAAAAAGTCACAGGACTGACCGATGAAGAGGCCAATACACTTGCTAGCACCGGTGGCTTGCCCGCAGACGTCGCGAACCGAATGATTGAGAACGTCGTGGGCGGGGTTACGATACCCCTCGGGATAGCGACCAACTTCAGGATCAACGGGAAGGATTACCTTGTGCCGATGGCCCTGGAGGAACCCTCCGTCGTCGCAGCCGCGAGCAATGCCGCCAAAATTGCCAGGCTCAAGGGTGGCTTCACTGTGACCAACACAGGCCCAGTGATGATAGGACAGGTGCAGGTAGTGAACGTTCCCTCGCCGGAAGATGCTCGGGCCAAGCTCCACGCTAGAAGGTCTGAGATTCTGAAGAAAGCCAACGACCAGGACCCCATGCTCGTTTCGCTGGGGGGAGGGGCAAAGGAATTGAACGTCAAGACGCTCTCGACGCTGAAGGGACCCATGGTGGTAGCCGAGTTGATTGTGAACACAGGCGACGCGATGGGAGCGAACGCTGTCAACACGATGGCCGAGGCGGTTGCGCCGATGATTGAAGAGATTACAGGGGGGAGAGTGTTCTTGAGGATAATATCGAATCTGGCCGACAGGAGGTTGGTAAGAGCCTCTGGAGTATTCGAAAAGGAAGCAGTAGGCGGGGAGGAGGTGGTTGACGGGATTGTTTACGCCTACGCTTTCGCCGATGCGGACCCGTACAGGTGTGCGACACACAACAAAGGAATCATGAACGGCGTGATAGCGGTTGCCATCGCCTGCGGACAGGACACAAGGGCTCTCGAAGCCGGTGCCCATAGCTACGCATCGAGAAGCGGAAGGTACAAGCCCCTCACGACGTGGGAGAAGAACGCCGATGGGGACCTCATGGGGACGCTGGAGATGCCGATGGCCGTCGGGCTTGTGGGCGGAGCGGCGAGGACTCACCCGACTGCGAGGGCGGACATCAAGATACTTGGAGTCAAGACAGCGATCGAGCTCGCTGAAGTTATGGGGGCCGTGGGCCTTGCTCAGAACTTCGCCGCCCTCAGGGCACTTGCGAGCGAGGGAATACAAAGAGGGCACATGAAACTTCATGC
>DATDGE010000210.1:0-2351 GCA_036522255.1 Nitrososphaerales archaeon
ATGGGTGACCTTGCCTTCTATGTCCTTGTACTCCCCTCGAACTATCCTGACGGTGTCGCCCACTCTTGGCCTTACGCTCCTCCTTGCATGCTTCTCCCTTAATTCCGAAGACAAAGACGAACCGAATTTCATGTCTATTTCTCCTAGACTATGATAGAAGCCAGGTTGGCGATACGTGGCCACTTCTCTGCAGCCTCGCTGGCAACCGGCCCCTTGATGTCTGTGCCTTTCAGGTCCCCTTCAGGAGTGATTATCACAGCGGCGTTATCTTCGAAGACGACCCTCTGGCCGCTCACCCGTCGCACCGGATACTTCTGCCTCACTATGACCGCGCCGAAGACAGCCTTCTTCAGCTCCGGCGGCCCTTTCTTGACCACACAAACAATCGAGTCTCCGACCGAGGCTGCGGGAATACGGCTATGCCTTCCCTTCGCCTTAGTGACCTGCACAACCCTCAGGGTCTTCGCTCCTGTGTTGTCGGCACATGTGATTACGGCGTAGAGAGGAATGGCCCTGGTGATGTAGTTCTTGAACTCCTCGACTCCCTTGGCCGAGACCGCACGTGACTTTGTCGACATTATGTCCCCTTCCTCGAAGCGACGACAACGAAGGAAATCGTTTTGGAAAGCGGCCTACACTCGCCGAGAGTCACGCTGTCTCCATCCTTGACATCGATACACGGAGGGACGTGGGCACTGACCCTGCTTCTCCGCCTTTCCCCCCTGATATACTTCGGCACCATGTGGAGGTATTCCATCTCCACGACTACGAATGTCTTGCCCGCGGTCGAGACCGCCTTCCCGGAGAGAAGTCTTCCTCTTACTTTTAGACTCCCGTGGAAGGGGCAACGCCCGTCCTCGCACTTCTTTCGAGGCATTGGAACCTCAAGACCTGCCGTGCTCATCGCCTACGCCCCCACCTGTCCTGCAGCCTTCCTTCGATATCTGAGCCTGTGACGACCTTCTTCGAGCGGTTCAGGAGAAAGGCCGCCCTGGATTTTTCCACCCGGACGACCCTGGTGCCAGTGTCAAGGAGGAGGGTCTTGGCCGTCTCAAGGACCACCAGTCCGTTCATCCCAACCTTCGTAGGGTCGACGGATGTCAGCACCGTAAGCCTCTCCCCGATAACGTTCACTCGGCTGCCCCCTTCTCGTGCATTATTGTGATCACTGCGGCTATGTCCTTGCGGATCCGTCCGATGTTGCCGACGTCCTTTTTGACTATCCCGCGCTGGGCGCCGCCCCTGAGCTTGGAGAGCTCCGACCGGAGGTCGAAGAGCGTCTGCCTAAGCTTTTCAGCGTCCTGCTTCCTCAGTTCCTTCGGTTTGAGCTGTGGCATCTCCTTTTTTCTCCTCTTCGACTGCGTCTTCCTTCAGCCGGAAGTCCGGCGGAAGTGCGTCCTTGAGTGCTATCTTGACCTTGATCCCATACAGGCCTAACTTGAGCAGGACGTCGGTGGTCGCCTGCGTAACCGACCTCTCTGCGGTGTCCCCGCTTTTCGGTACTATCCCTGCCCTGTACTTTTCTCCATGGGACCTGTCGCTCCTGAGTTTCCCAGCGACAGATATCTCTACGCCCGCCGCCCCGGCACTCATCACGTTGTTGACTGACCATTGGGCCGCGCGCCTGAAGGCGGTCCCTCTGGAGACTATCTGCGCTATTCTGGCGGCCATTATCCTTGAGTTGAGCTCAGGGTTCTCGACCTCCGTGACAGCGATCTGGGGGTTGGGAAAGTTGAATTTCGCCGCGACCTTGTCAGTAAGGTCCTTTATCCCGGTCCCACGCCTGCCGATCGCCAATCCAGGCCTTGCGACATAGACCTTCAGGGTCGTCCCCACCGGAGATTTCTGAACTTCGAGGCCCCCGTAGCCCGCGTCCCTCAACTCTTTCTCGAAGAACTCGTCCAAGTCAGAATAGGTCTGGCTCGTGTTAAGGATTGACTTCACTGTGGTTCGTTGCTGGACGGACATGCTCAGACTTCCTTGCCTACGACTTCTATGTGGACAAGCTGATGGAAGTTGGGGGAGCTTCGGCCGAAGGCCCTGGGTGTGTAGTCCTTCAGCGACCTCCCAGCGTACCCAGCGGCGTGTATGATGCGGATTCTTTCTGGATCGAGCCCTTTGAATTCTGAGTTACCCTGAAGGTTGTGGAGGACCTCAAGAAAAGCGCGAGCGACTTTGACCGGATACGAGCCCGTGGGGAACCCCTGGAGCTCGCTTCTGTGGCCGACCTTCAACTTATGACGCCGGAATGCGATGGGCATCTTCTTGCTTTCGACTAGTTCGAGCAGGTCGATTGCTTTCGGCACCGACATCCCTTTGATGGTCACTGCTACCTCTCGGGCAGCTTTGGG
>DATDGE010000211.1:0-3119 GCA_036522255.1 Nitrososphaerales archaeon
TGAATCGAGTCTTGCGACTACCTCCTCAGGGTCCCCTTCGGGCTCTGAACCTCCCAAATTGGTCCCCCCGAACAGATTCAAGACTTGAATTGGCGAGGGGCGGTTAATTAGTGGTTGTGGATTGTTGATACATATATCAAATTCAAAACTGACCCGGCGTATCATCCAGTCCGATTTCGGTCAGTTTTCGCGCTTTTTCCGCCTTGGTTCGACGTCATTCTTCCGCCTAAGGTAGTCCAGGACCGCCGCATTGAGAAGCTCCTGGAGCGTGATCTCCTCGTCCACCGCCCTCTTCTTTGCCCTCTTCCAAAGTTCTTCGTCGACCTTCAGCGAGGTGACCCTGAACGGCTTCGCCATGACCTATCACCATTGATAGTGTAGTATTTATGTGATGTAGTACTCATAGGAAAATAGATTCAGAATCAGTAATGCATATATAGAAAGACGGAGCCGGTTCTCCTAAGATGTCAATAACCGAGTCCTATGTCTCCGTTCAGGTCGCGAACTCGTCGGGGTCGAAAAAGACTCCGGCTCGAAGGTCTGAACTCGAGATCAAGATGGACGTTCTAGAGGTAGTGTCGCGGGGCATCGACAGGCCGACCCAGATCATGTACAAGGCGAACCTCTCGTGGATCGCACTCCAAGAGAATCTGAAGTCTCTTGTGGCGAAGGCCTTCCTCCGAGAAGAGAACCTTGGTCCAAGGAGGAGATACGAGCTCACTCAATCAGGGTTCGACATCCTGCGCACCTTCCAGAAGGTCATCGATTCGATGGGTTCAACGCCCATAGTGCAGAAGCAAATCTCATTCTGAGCCATTTCTTGGATTTCCTTTCCTGGCTCAGTGAATCTTCTGCGCCATTTTTCTGATTTCACACAAAACTGAGTTTGGTCGATTGAGGACTCCAAAGCTTAAGTAAACTTCTGCCGATGTTTGCCGCCGATGACGGAAGACGTCCGGAACAAGGACGTGATGATTTATCGGTACGACCCGAAGAAGAAATATTTCCTCGTGTCGCTGCATCTTGAGAACAAGCCCGGGGCCCTGGGCAACCTTGCAAACTTGCTGGGGATCCGTGGCATAAACATCCTTGAAGGATATATCGGGGGTATCACGTATGGGACAAAGGGGAACGCCGGTTTCTTCGTCGAGAGCACAAACCAAAGGATGGACGGGGGATGGATCAAAGACTTCCTGGAGTCCTCGGTATACGTCTCAGACGTAGAAGTCAGGGAAGGGGTGGAAGGTTTCATTGCCGACTCGTTGAACTTCCCTCTCACTTGGAACAGCGGCGAGAGGGCGGTCCTGATGAGGATGGAGGGGCTGAGGGCAATGCTGCGCGCGGTCAAGGAAGCAGACCCTGAAAGGGGGGAGCAGGATATCTACAACCAGGGGTTCAATTTCGGCAAAGCGTCATGGCAGGAACTCCTGAAGGTCTTCCGACCAAAGACGAAGGAAGGACTTGGGGAGCTCCTCTCGATCTACACCGCCGCTGGCTGGGGGAGGGCCGAACTGGTCGAAGTGGACATCCCACGCAAGAGGGCGAAGCTGAGACTCACAGAGGGCTTCGAATGCGTGGACATGTCAACGGGAAGGCCTGAGAGTCACTTCACCCGGGGACATATGGCAGGGGCACTGTCGGCATTCTTTGGTGCCGATGTCAAATCCGTTGAAACGAAGTGCACCTCCGCCGGTCACCCTCACTGCGAGTTCGAGATCTCTCTGTAGTCCTAGGTCGCAGCTCACGCTTTGCCTTTCTGCAAGACGAGCTGTCCGCCGGCCGAGGCCACGATGTTGCTGAAAAGACTCTTGACAACGTTGACTTCCCTGTCGGAATGAGCCCCGCCGGTCAATAGGTAGACGGCGGTTATCTTGCTGCTGTTCAGCATCTCGTTGGCCTGTTTCAGGAACTTGTAGGTTACCTCGAGACCGGAGGTAAGTATCAGGTCTGACACGCTGTCGAAGACCACACCGAACTTCAAGTCAGGGTTGGACGTGATGGCCTTGTCGAGTACGTTGAGGAGGACGGACTGGTCCGCTGCAGGGACGAGCACTTCTTCGGGAATGTCACCGGGCTTGGGATAGGATACCTTCCTCGTCATGGTGAAGAAACGGACGTTCGGTAGTCCCAGCAGTGCGTTGTATACCGGACTCCCCGAGGCCGTAAACGCGAACAGGATGCGCTGCGTCGACCCAAGTTCATTGGCGAAGTCCTTGATCGGTTCCTCAAACTTGGACGATGGTTCGACTTCGACAAGGAACACCCTCCCCAATGCTTCATCGGTCTGCAACCCCAGCCTCCCCGAGAAGGTCGTCGAAGGGGTGGCGATGCCCGCTGGGGCTATCCCAGGCTGGAAGAACGCCGAGAGAAGAGTCGCTCGCCTGAAGGTCGCCGCAGTAGCTGAGAAAGCGGCGGCCGCGAACAGGTACCCCGCCGAGCTCGCGTCGATCCCCTGATTGAGCAGGTATCCGTTGAACACCAGAAGGTCGATGCCTATCCCAACCCAGGCAATGGGCAGGATTGCAAATGCCCTTCTCACCTGGTTGTCGCCGGTCCTGCGCCTCGCGTAGATGAGGAGCCCAGACGGGTAAACAAGGAAGACCAGGAGGATCCCGAGCAGCATGTCAAGATAAAGCGGGTCGAAAGAAGTGGCCACCTCGGTCGTGCCGATGAGGTTCGGGAGGACCTGTGCCTGGAATGAAGAGGGGACCGCCAGTATCCAGCCCTCCGCGATAATGATGTACGTCGCATATACAATAAGCAGTGTCGAACCCATCTGGTGCTTCCCGACTTCTCTGAGGATATCGGTCATCCTTCTCCCGTTCGGTCGATAGAAAATCGCCACTGCCACAAGGGTGAGCAAGAATACGTCAGCAAGGACGAACGTCGTGTTCGAAATCGTGTATGTGGTAAGGAAGGCGTGTGTGAGAGGGGGCAGGCAGCTGGCGGTAACACACCCCAGAGGCACGACGACGAAAGTCCGCGCGAACTCGAGGGAGACGACCCCCATGTAGAATATGTGCACCATGACCAGGAGGTTCCTCACCTGGGGGTATTCCGTCGTCTTCTGCCTGTAGACGTAGATGGCAGAGGTGGCCGTTATGAGGAGGGTCACAAGG
>DATDGE010000212.1:0-10972 GCA_036522255.1 Nitrososphaerales archaeon
CTGGAGCCGCGGGAGGGGTCGAGCGCATGGCCATGTCACTCTCCGCCCAGCCTCGTCCAGCGCGCAACCTGGCCTACGTGGCCGTCGCTGGAAGAGAAGTCTCCGCCGAAGCCCAACGTGCTGTGAGGCAGATCAGGGACAGCGGGATACCCTGCGAGTCCCCGCTACAGCAGAGGTCACTCTCAAAGCAGCTCGAGGACGCCAGCCGCATGGGGGCCACCTGGGCCGTCATCCTGGGGGAGAAGGAACGGAAAGCCAAGGGAGTCACCCTCAGAGACATGAGGAGTGGGGATGAGGAACTCCTTCCTCTGGACGAAGCAATTCGGCGGATGACGCATACTTGACTGGTCGGCGCAATCTTTAATCAAAGGCCCAATGATTTCCCACGCACTGGCATGGAAAAGGCGATAGTCCTGGTGAACCTCAGCCCGGGTTCTGAGGAAGAAAGCATCTCCTCCCTCAAGGGGATGGCAGGGATCACGTCAGTGTACCAGCTCTACGGCCTTTACGACCTGCTCGTGATGGTCGAGGGAGCTGACGACCAGGCGGTCAAGTCGATAATCGCGGAGAACCTGAGGTCGAAGCCTGGTGTGGTCTCCACCATAACGATGAAGATAATTTCGTAGGATTGACGAATCCTTAAACATCTTACCTAGGGGTCCGATTCGTTGCCAAAGGTCCTCGTGACCGGGTCCGCCGGCCAGATCGGGGCCGAACTCGTCCCCCGCCTGCGTTCCCTCTATGGAAAAGAAAACGTGGTGGCGGCAATCCACAAGGCCTCCGGAGACCCCTCGCTCAGGGACGGACCGTTCGTTAATCTCGACATCGCGGATGCCGAAGCCGTTTCCGGGGCAATCAGGGAGTTCAAAGTTGACACAATCTACCACCTTGCCGCTCTCCTTTCAGCGACAGGCGAGAAGGATCCCCAGTTCGCCTGGCGGGTGAACATGGACGGCCTGAGAAACATCATCGAGGCAGCGCGGACGAACGGGATTGGCAAGGTCTTCTGGCCCAGTTCCATAGGAGCTTTCGGTCCTGATGCCCCTCGGACCAACGCCCCGCAGAACGCGCCCCTGAACCCGATCACGATCTACGGCGTGACCAAGGTCGCCGGGGAGCTCCTCTGCAATTATTATTTCGTCAAGTATGGCCTCGACGTCAGAATCCTAAGGTACCCTGGACTTATCAGCAACGTCGCGCCCCCGGGAGGAGGGACGACCGACTACGCAGTAGAAATTTTCTACGCCGCTCTGCAGAAGGGGTCCTATGTCTGCTTCGTCAGGGAGGATACCGTCCTTCCGATGATGTACATGCCCGACGCGCTGAAGGCTACAGTAATGATGATGGAGGCCGAACCGGAGAGGGTCCCTCGACATCTCGGCTACAACCTCGCCGCCTTCAGTTTCTCGGCCGGGGAGCTCGCCGGGGAGATCCGCAAGCAGATCCCCGGTTTCAAGGTCGCCTACTCCCCCGACCACAGGCAGAAGTTCGCCGATTCCTGGCCTAGGTCCATCGATGACTCGGAGGCGAGGCGCGACTGGGGATGGAAACACGACTACGACCTTCAGATGATGGTCGCCGACATGCTCGACAAACTCCGCCCTCGCCTAACCGCCGAAGGGAAAGGCGTTTAACACCTTGACGTAGCTTCCGGGAACCAGACCATGAGAGACCCGACATCCTTCCTCCGACATGAATACGACGACCTGGTGAGGCAGGAGCTGGACTGGAGGCTAAGGGTCCTCGGAGGCCCAAGCACCCCCTGGTGCATCGTCGACGGGAAGAGGGTTCTGATGTTCTGTTCGAACAATTACCTGGGGCTGAGCAACCACCCCAAGCTGAAAGAGGCGGCCGTCAGAGCCGTGGAGACCCACGGCGCGGGGTCCGGTTCGGTGAGGCCCATTGCCGGGACCATGGACCTGCACATGGAGCTCGAGAGACGTTTGGCCAAGTTCAAAGGCGCAGAGGCGTCCCTTGTCTACCAGACCGGGTTCGCAGCGAACGCAGGACTGATCCCACAGCTCGCCGGGAAGGGGGACCTCATCGTGAGCGACGAACTGAACCACGGCAGCATCATAGATGGAGTCAGGCTCTCCCAGGCCGAGAGGAAGGTCTACAGACACGCCGACCCCGAAGACCTTGGGAAGGTCCTCGACGAGTCAGAGAAAGCCTCCCCGGCATTCAGGAGGATACTTGTCATTACCGACGGAGTCTTCTCCATGGACGGGGACATCGCGCCTCTGGACAAAGTCGCCGCCATCGGAGCCGAGCACGGGGCCATGATTTACGTCGACGACGCCCACGGGGAAGGGGTCCTCGGGGAGGGCGGGAGGGGCATTGTCTCTCACTTCAAGCTCCCGAGGGAAAAGGTCCAGGTTGAGATGGGGACGTTCTCGAAGGCATTCGGCGTAGTCGGGGGCCATGTCTCTGGCTCGCAGGACCTCGTCAACTTCGCGTACAACAAATCGAGGACCTGGCTTCTCAGCGGCTCCCATCCGCCTGCGGTCGTGGCCGCCTGCCTCGCGGCCGTCGACGTCCTTGAAAGTGAGCCCGAGCATGTGCAGAGGCTCTGGGAGAACACCCGTTACTTCAAGAAAGCTATGCGTGAATTGGGCTTCGACTTAGGCAGGAGCGAAACGCCGATCACTCCGGTCATGGTCGGGGACAGCGGGAAGGCCAAGAAGCTGAGTGCCCGGCTTTTCGAGATGGGAGTATTCGCCCTCCCTATCGTGTTCCCCATGGTAGCCCAGGGAAAAGCAAGAATACGGACGATCATGAACGCGGCGCTGGCAAAGGAGGACCTCGACTTCGCCATCGACGCATTCGAAAAAGCTGGGAAGGAACTAGAGATCCTCCCCGCCGAAAGGGTCGCCTAGGTTCCACTCGTCGCTCATGTATTTCCCGACGAGCCGAGACCACGTCCTCTTCTCAGCAGGGGACCACTCCCCCTTCTCGAACCCGACCCAGGAACCGGCGAGTTCGGAGACGAAATCTGACCGCCTGACGTCGCAATTTGACACCCTGGCGAACTTGCTTCTGGGGTATCGCCTGGCTATCTCCTCTGTCGAGGGCCTCGTCAGCCTCTGGACTTCCATGAGGTCGGCATGGATGAGAAGTGTTCCGTGGCAAAGGACCGCCTCCTTCGAAATGTATGCTGCCATGCCGCAGATCTTCCCGCCGTCCGCTGACAGGGTGTTCGGAGGGACGAACTCGCTACCAACCCCGCACTTCCTCAGAGCCCCGTTGATGAAGGCAGCAAACGTGCTGAAAACAGTCTTTGCATTGCCCAAAGGCCCCGGGGCAACATCGTTTCGACGCACAAAGAACGACCAGTTCAGATTCCCACGGCCGTTGAACACTGCCCCTCCGGCGCTCATCCGCCTCACCACGGGGATCAGCCTCTCCTGGCAATATTCAAGGTCTGTCTCGTACTTCGCAAGCTGTGCCCTCCCGATCACTACCGACTTCTGATTCTCCCAGACCCTGAGGGTGGGCACCTCGGCTTCCATGAAGAGCGCCTCCTCAAGAGCCAGGTTTGAGTAGGGGTCTTCGAGGACAAGGTCCAAGAGTCTTCCCGCCAATGAATCTCAAGTTCAGCGCACAGGTTAAGAGCTTTGAGCCCAGGCCCAGCGGAATCCCAGCCATGACTTACAAGTTCCTCCCCGACGTGGCCATCGCCGACATCGCGTTCGAAGCCTAATCCAAGACGGTGAACGGCCTGTTCGAGTCCTGCGCCAGGGCTCTTGCGGACATAATGGTCGACCCGAAGTCCCTCCACGCGAAGGTGACAAAGAAAATCTATTTGAAATCCGAAGACCTAGACAGGCTCCTCTACGACTTCCTCACCGAGCTCATCGTGATTAAGGATGTGGATTCTCTCCTGTTCTCCGATGTCAAAGTCGAAGTTGGCGGCGAAGGCACGGAGCTCTCCGCCGAGGCAAACGGTGAACCGATCGACAGGGTCCGCCACATCCTTCGCAACGATGTCAAGGCGGTCACCATGCACATGTTCGGCATCCAGCAAGAAGGGGCGAAATGGAAGGCGACGGTTGTCCTGGACATCTAGTCGAAGCTCCAAACGCTTAAAGAATCAAATCGGAGCCTGCCGCAGAAGAGGTTCAGTATCGGCGTGGCACACATTGACTCGATCAAGCAAATTTCAGAAGTATCCTGGGAGATACCTACATCGTACAAGCAAGGGATGCTTGTCCCTGCAAAGATCTACTCCACCAAAAAGCTCCTCGATGCCATGGACTCCGGGGTCATCGAACAGGTCACCAACGTCGCCTGCCTCCCGGGGATTGTCCGACAGGCCTACGCCATGGCGGACGCCCACTGGGGATACGGCTTCCCGATCGGCGGCGTCGCAGCATTCGACCTGGAAAAAGGCGTCATTTCACCTGGAGGGATTGGGTTCGACATTAATTGTGGCATGCGCCTGATAAGGACGAATTTACGATTTTCGGAGGTGAAACCGAAGGTGAAGGAACTTGTGGACCTCATGTTCAGGCTCGTCCCGGCAGGAGTAGGTGTGAAAGGGTTCCTGAGGGTCAGCAACTCCCAATTCGACGAGATAATGAAATACGGGGTCAAATGGTGCGCCGAGAACGGCCAGGCCTGGGAAGACGACCCTTCTCACGTTGAAGAAGGGGGCTTCATCAAGGGTGCCGACCCCTCCAAGGTCAGCAGCCAGGCGAGGAGCCGGGGGATTCAGCAACTCGGGACCCTGGGCTCTGGGAACCATTACCTCGAGATCCAGGTGGTGGACCAGTCGAGGTTCTTCGACAAGGACCTCTCCAGGCATTTCGGGATCACTGACCCCGAACAGGTGGTCGTCATGGTCCACTGCGGGAGCAGGGGCTTCGGCCACCAGATCGGGAGCGACTACCTGAGGATATTCGACGGGGCCATGCGGAAGTACGGGCTCACTGTCCGAGACAGGGAGCTCGCCTGCGCCCCCTTCTCTTCCAGGGAAGGGAAGGACTACTACGGGGCCATGGTCTGCGCCGCCAACATGGCGTTCACGAACAGGCAGATAATAGTCCAACAGGTAAGGGACGCATTCTCGAAGGTCTTCCACCGGGAAGCTGAGGCCATGGACATGCACCTGATCTACGACGTCTGCCACAACGTCGCCAAGGTGGAGAGGCACTCCTACGACGGGAAGAGCGCTGACCTCCTGGTCCACAGAAAGGGTGCTACCCGAAGTTTTGGCCCCGGTCACCCCGACATCCCGGCACCCTACCGGGACGTCGGCCAGCCCGTCATCATCGGGGGCTCCATGGAGACAGGCTCCTACCTCCTCCTTGGGACCCAGAAGGCCATGGAGGACACCTTTGGGTCCACAGCCCACGGCTCCGGGCGCACAATGTCGCGGACCGCTGCGAAGAGAGAGGTCAGGGGGGCAGAGCTCCAACGGAAGATGCAAGAAAGAGGCATCTACGTCAAGGCAGCTACGATGGACGGTCTCGCCGAAGAAGCAGGGATGGCATACAAGGACATCTCTGAAGTCGTCGACACCATGGACCGGGCCGGAATATCGAAGAAGGTCGTTGCCCTCAGGCCCGTGGGGAACATCAAAGGCTAGCCTATGTACCCGGGCCTGGACTCGCGCGGCTGCTGAGGCGCAGCTTCCCGGGCTTGCTCCGCCATTGCCTGCAACTGGCTGATCACCTTCTGCGTCTCCTCCGCCTTCTCTTCGAGCTTGGAAGTGTCTATCGCGATGCCGACAACCTTCGAAAGCATCTCGAGTACTGCTTTTGAAGCGGCGGCGTCCACGACGTACCCCGACGTCTCCCCAAGCAGGCAAGCCCCTTCAAGTCCCCTTAGGGCGGCGACGCCGATCAGAAGTCCGTTCATCCCGCTGATGCCACCATCTTTCATAAGAGTCGTCCCGTTCTCGGCCATCGACTTTATCATTCCTTTCGAAGTCCCGGCCCCGTAGACACCCGGAGTCTTTGAGAACGAGCCCGTGATGTACGCCGCCAGGGTGTACACCCTCTTTACGCCACATTTCTTGGCGAAACTAACTACAGCATCTGCGAGGGCGTACTCTCCTTCCGAGGTGGTAGGCTGCGCGTCGGCGGTGAACACGAGCAGGCTCTTCCCCTTCCTCGTCTGGGCGAAGTAGACCTCACCCCTCGGCTGTTCGACGGTCCCGTCCTCCTTGACATTCACCTGCGGAGGGAACGTCTCGCTTGTGTACTCCACCACTTTCTTGAGCTTGAAGGAGCTTACCAGGTGGTCTGCCGCCAGCTTCCCCACATACCCGCTCCCAGGGAGGCCGCAGACGAGGACCGGGCCTGAGGCCTTCGGCGTCCTGATCACCCGTTCGGTGATCAGCGGGGCCCTTTCGGTCGCAGGGCTCTTCACTCTTCCTTCCTCCTCAGCTTCTCTCCCAGTTCGACGAGCTTTCCCTGGTCCATCACCCTGATCGAAGTCTTGAGCCTGAACCTGAGACCCAGCTGCCTGAATATCGATAACAGTTCCCCGCCCGCCACCTTCTCCTTGAGCCTCCCATTCCTTACCATGGTGGCGACCTCTCTGACGAGCCTTTCAGTCTCGCGCGGATAGAAAGAATACGCCGCCTCGAGCACCTCGTCCCCCCGGTCGTAGAGCACTCCCTCGACGACCTCACGGTCTGTCTTCTCGCCCTTGACAGGGGGAGGAGCCGCAGCCTTGAGCCTCTTCCTCATCTCCTCCAGCTTCCTGTGTTCTATGAGCTTCAGATCAGCGTCTTCTTCCATGCGATTTAGGGGACCGTATTTTTCTCCATAAAACGATTGCTGACTAATGGCGCTTGATCGTTACAACCCCCACGGCGATGAGCAGGAAGGCCCCCCCCACCACCGTAGTCGAGGCCAGCCCTTCACCAAGAATTATCACACCCCCAACTGCGCTCACCAACGGGACCAGGAAGAGCTGCACCCCTAGCCTCGATACGGCCCCTCCATGTACCAGGGTGAAGTATATTGTGTTCGTAAGGACCGTGCTGAGAAGTGCGAGATAGAGGACCGTCTCCCACCCTACGCTTGAAAGAGACTCGGCCTGCGCCACAAGAGATGGCGAAACCAAGGGGACAAGCATTGCGGTACCTAGGAGGGACGCCCATGCCGACACGGGGATGGGACCATACTTGAGGAGGAGCGGCTTGGACGCAACGGTGTAGACCGCGTTGGAGAGCCCCGCCAAGGCGACCAGCATCGGCCCGAGTAACCCGGATGTCCCAAGAGAAAGCCCTGGGCTGGATATCACCGCTGCCCCGGCAACAGCGACTCCAAGGGCAATCCAAACCCTCCTCCCGACATTCTCGTGCAGGACAAGACCTGACAGCAGGACGAGAAATATCGGCCCAAGGGAAATCAGGAGCCCGGCCAATGACGCGCTCACCGACTGCTCCGCCGTGTTCAGAGCTAGATGGTATACGACGACGTTGGTCAAAGCGACGACGGCCAGCCTCGGGAGGTCCGAGCGCTCGAACTTCACTTTGGGTTTCACGACAAAAGGATAGATGGCCAGGAACGCGGCGCTGACTATGAACCACCGCAGCAGAGTCAAATTGACGGAGCTGAGTTCGAGGTCAGCCCGCCTGATGGCGACGAAGGCGATCCCCCAGATGACCGAAAGCGCGATGAGGAGTGAATAGCTCCTGGTGCTGGCCAAGCACTTCCCCGCCGATTTGTTCGCTATAAGAGACTCCTTTGGAGGTTGAGAGTATCGTTTGGTCGCAGCAGGCCTATTACCTTCCCGACGTCCGCGACCACCCGATGCTGGTGCAGGAGCCCGCTCTCGAACTTCAAGCTGAACTCCTCGCACTGATGCGGACCAAGGGGCTGAGCATCAAGTACCTCGACGACAAAAGGAAGGGGGAACTTCACCAGTTTCTGACCTACCTTCACGACGCCAAGGGCATGTCTCTTAACGACGTGGCGAATCTGATCGGCAACAAGACAAGCGGGTACACGTCTTGGCTATTCAGACGGCTCGGTGTTCCTTGTCGTCCCTTTGAGGAGGCGAGGCTCAAGGGGATCAAAGAGAAGAGGAGGAAGTACGAACGGAAACCATTCGACGGCACCGAGGAGGACAGGGCGTACCTGCTGGGGCTACGGCATGGCGACCTGTCGGTTTCGAAACCATGGAAAGGAGTTGTGAGAGTATCGACGAGCACAACGCACCCGGCGATGGTTGACTTGTTCCGATCTCTATTCGAGCCGTACGGTCACGTGTACCAACATCCAAGATACAAGAAGGACTGGAAAAGCTATGAGTGGAATATCAGTACAATCGTGGACGATAGTTTCGGTTTTCTGTTCGGGGAAAGAGAAGAAGTTTGGGAATGGGTTGCCAAGAAAGAGACGACATTGCTCGCATATCTCGCTGGACTCCTTGATGCTGAAGGTTCGGTGGTCACAACGCATAACAAAAGTGGCTTGGTTCTGCTCTTTGTAACGTACAACAATTCCGATCTGAAGCTATTGACATGGGTGCGGGAGAGATTGCTCGAATTGGGTTATCCGACAAGTCTTTGCATTAACAAGAAGAAAGGGACCCTGACCAAGAAATACGGGATAGTCCACAAGAAAGACTACTGGCAGTTGTCGTTTTCTGGGATTCCCAAAGTACAGGCATTCCTTCATAGAGTTCAACTACGACACACTGAGAAACTGAAGAGAATCACGATTGCCCTGGGTGTCAGGAGCAGACTACAGTATTCGGAAGTCTCTGATCAAGTGGTGAGCTTGCGGAGCCAAATCAAGTCCGGAGTCGCAGACTTCGTTCGCCAAGCCGAAGAGGAGTACTTGAAGACTCATCCTCGCCCGCAATGACGAACTTTGCATAATTCGTGATGGACGAGTTTGCGGACTAAGGCTGTGTGATCTTGATACTGAGAGTAGGACAGCTGGTCTCACAAGCCATGCAGAAGATGCAGTCCGCCTCCCTGATGGGCTCCGACTTGTCGCTCCTGTACTGGTCCCATTCCGGGGTTCCATTCTCGATAACCTTGTCCTTCCCCGTCCCTGCCTGGCCTTTGTTGAGTTCCCATTCGAAGACGAAGACAGGGCAGACGTCCATGCAGACTCCGTCCGCTACGCATGAGTCCCAGTCGACAGCCACCGGGGTCCCGTGAATCCCGAGAGTCGTTGGATAGGGCTTTCCATCCCCGTCCGGCCTTGCGGTCCCTCCGGCCCGGACCTTGTGGCCATTGTGCTCGCCAGTTACCGGGAACTGGTCGGGCTTCGACAGAAAGTTCGGGTCGATCGGCGCCGACTTGTAGCCTACGTCACGCGTCAATGTCGAACATGCCTCGTCCCTGTCAGGTGGTTATAAGTTTAGTTGCTACTTTTCTGAACTTTGAATGTCCCGTCGCCCTTGAGCCTGTAGACGGTGATAGGTTTGAAGGTGAAGATCCCGACCTCGGCGACGCCCGGGGTCGACCTGATCTTTACTTCCAGTTCCCGGGGTTTTTCCACCGGGTCGAACTTCGTGTCCAAGATGATGTTCCCGTTCTCCGTATAGAACGGGTAGCCTTTGGGGAGGAGTCGTTGGTCAGGGACCCCCCCGAGGTTTGAGAGCTTCACCTTGGCGCTCTCCCTTGCAAAGGGGAAGACTTCTACGGGGACCTTCACACCGTTCTCGCAGAGTCGCCGCGCGAACTTGTTCTCCGACGCCACCACGACGATGCTATCTGTGCTCCCCATGACCACCTTCTCCCTCAACAAAGCACCGCCGCCCCCCTTCACCAGGTTGAGCTGTTCGTCCACCTGGTCCGCTCCGTCAATCACCATGTCGACCGACCCGCGGAACGGGACGATGTTGAACCCTGACATGGATGCGACAAGTTCGATCTGGGTGGAAGTCGGGACTCCTTTGACTGCTTTTGCTTTCCC
Organism: Nitrososphaerales archaeon; assembly: GCA_036522255.1. GTDB lineage: Archaea > Thermoproteota > Nitrososphaeria > Nitrososphaerales > Gagatemarchaeaceae > UBA183. The sequence continues at coordinate 9,888 of DATDGE010000212.1, forward strand.
GACCAAGAGGGGGGACAGCTCCTGAAGCAAGGCGGCCACGGTCGAACCGCTCCCGAGTCCCAGAGTTGCGCCAGGGCGTATGCCCTTGGCGATTTCGCTGGCGACCCCCGCCAAAGCGTCCTTGGGTATCTCCATCAGTTTTCCTGCTGCTTCTTTTCTATGTCGATTTGTTCAAGGCGGGCGAGCTCCCCCATCACGTCGTTCATGATCTCCTTCCGCCTTCTTTCAGCTTCGGTCATCTCGGGCCTGGCCCGCTTCTCGACGACCTTTTCCAGCTCGAGTTCCCGGTCGACTCTCGGGGCGGGTTCCTTCTTTACTTGCTCCGGGGCCGCAGCGCCCAGCCTCTGCCTGGCAACGTCCAGCCTCACCTCGATGTTCTGTATCCTCCCCTCAAATAGGGAGACGAGGTCGTTCCTCAGGCCCTCCAGCTCCCCCACCTCTACAACCAGCTCGACGTCTTTCAGCTTCGACTGCAGGTCCTTGATCTGGTCACTGTATCGCTTGGAGATCATCTCCCTCTCATCTCTGGTGATCCTCCCTTCCGTTTCCGCCTCGTAGAGCTTCATCATCGCCGAAGAGAGGAGGTCCCTTTCGACCATGATCGTCCTCATTTCCCTCCTCGAGCGGTCCAGGTCTGCCTTGTCGAAGGTGGTAGGCATCGCCCTTGTCCCCGGTTCTGCTCTGGCTGCGGCGACGACTTTGGTCGGCTTGGCACGCGAATAAAACACATAGTAGGAAACGACACCACCAAGGCCGAGCCCGGCGGCTCCAGCGATTACGGCTGTGAGAACGTCGACCATGCTGTTTTTTCCTTGCCTGTGCTACTGCACCCTCGGTATAAAAGTAGAACCGCAGACAGGCGATGCAGAGCATCGCTCTTCGCTTTTGATCCGGATGGGTTCGGGCCTGGGAACTTAGCCGGGTGGCGGGGATATCATTATGATGTTATCCCCCCTTACGATTAGCGTCCCGAGGGAATTTGTCTGTCCGTCCTCCGCGACCTCCTCGGCCTTTTCGAGAGAGAGGTTCATGTGCTGGTCGAAGCCTTGGAGGGTCCCTCGTATCACATTCCCTCCCTTCAGCTT
>DATDGE010000213.1:0-11485 GCA_036522255.1 Nitrososphaerales archaeon
AGATTGTGCTCATCACAGCCCTGATCAGCATGACCGTGCTCACGGCAGCCGAGTATCAGACCTTTGCGGCCTTCAACAACATCGTAATCCCGAACAATGCGACCTGCATGGCGAACACCAACGCCCCCTGTGTCCAGATCCATCTAACGGCGTTTCAGTGGGGGTGGAACTTCACATATCCAAACGGGAAGTTCCAAATTAACAACCTCACCGTTCCTGCGGGGAGGTATGTGGTGATTAACATAAGTTCCAAGGATGTCTTCCATAGTTTCGGGATAGACATGTTCGCAGCTAAAGAAGACGCGATCCCCGGAAAGACGAATCACCTGTGGTTCACGGTGCCAAGCGTCCAGGTCACGGCGCCTCCCGAAGTGAAGGTGACATGCAATTCCGCGGGGACGTCGTGCATGTACCTCAACGCCGTAAGATGCTTCGAATTATGTGGCGTAGGCCACGCTCTGATGTGGGCCAATTTGACTGTCATCAGCCAGTCGGCATGGAACACCTGGACAGGAGGCAAATGAGTTGGCTGAGTCTTGGATCAAGCGGTGGCTCTACACGACGAACCACAAAGACGTAGGTCTCCTATACTTCTTCACTTCGTGCTATTTCGGATTCATCGGAGCCATCCTCGCACTCTTGATGAGGGTTCAGCTCTCGATACCGAACAACAATTTCCTCTCGGCATTCTATTACAATCAGGCGGTGACCATGCACGGCCTCATCATGATCTTCTGGTTCCTGTCGCCCATCGCCCTTGGGCTGGCGAACTATTTCATCCCCCTCCAGATTGGCGCCGAGGACTTGGCCTTTCCGCGGCTGAATGCCATGAGTTACTGGCTGTACCTTGCAGGGGGAATCCTCGCTGTCCTCAGTTTCTTCGTCCCAGGCGGGACCGCAAACGCAGGCTGGACGACATACCAACCCCTCGCCGTCCTGTCCCTGGGGACAGGACCGACCCTCGCCTACCTCGGAATGGTCCTCCTTGCTGCTTCAGTCACGCTTGGTAGTGTAAATTTCATGGTCTCGATAATCTGGCTGCGGGCTGCGGGGATGACCCTCGCAAAACTCCCCATGTTCACATGGTTCATGCTGTTCACCATAATCGCCATGCTCTTCGCCTTCCCCACCCTGATAGCGGCTTTCGTCCTCGCTTCGGCGGACAGGGTCATGGGCACGGTCTTCTTCACCGCGACCGGGGTCCAGCCTTCTATTCTCTGGGACAATCTGTTCTGGTTCTTCGGTCATCCTGAGGTGTACATCGTCCTCCTCCCTGGGTTCGGAATCATAGCCAACGTGCTTCCCCAGTTTACAGGGAGGCCCCTGGCAGCAAGGAACGCAATACTGATTGCGACGGGCCTCATCGTGATTCCGCTCAGTTTCGGGGTCTGGATGCACCACATGTTCCTCACCGGGATCCCAGTCTCCCTTCAAGGGGCGTTCAGCGTTGCCACGATTGCCATCTCGATCCCCTTCGACGTCATCACACTCTCTTTCGTAGAATCTCTGATCCGGGGAAGAGTGAAGTTCGCCACTCCGATGCTCTTCGCTCTAGGGGGAGTCATTCTATTCATCATCGGGGGCATCACCGGAGTTTTCCTGTCATCCCCCGTCCTTGACAGGGTGTTCAGGGGGTCCTACTTCGTCGTCTCGCACTTCCACTATGTCATGGTTGGCGCGGCAATCTTCGGCATCATCGCTGGGATCTACTATTGGCTACCTAGGATGACGGGGAGAATGTACAATGAAAGGCTCGGGAAGATCCACTTCGCATTGTCATTCCTAGGGTTCAACGTCCTGTACTTCCCGATGAACCTCCTCTTCGACATGCCGAGACGCATATTCACCTATCCCAACATCGGCGACTGGGGAATGCTGAACGGCCTCGCCACACTTGGCTCGTTCATCTTCGCGCTTGCACAAATCCTCCTTGCCTACAACGTAATCAACACGTGGTACAGGGGACCCACGGCTCCCGCGAACCCCTGGGGTTCCCCCGACCTTGAATGGAGCTCACATGCCGAAGGGATGACGCCTGCCCTGGGGTCATCAATGGCCGCGCCCGCAGGCGGTTGGATAGGTCAACTGGCAACAGCTGCCGATGCCCATGGGCCCTCCTCCTCACCGTCGCCAGGAGGCCACTATGCTCATTTGAGTTCCAGGCCCATCGAGATTTCACTAGGTGCGTTGGTTTTCTTGGCGGGGACTGCGTTCTATCCCGGGCCGTTGGGCCTCGGGCTCATGGTCGTCGGCGCTTTGGTCGTCATCTACTCTTTCTGGGGATGGGGCATGGACGACCTTCACGACAAGTTCGTCATCCCGCCTGAAGCAGAGGGAGACCGCTGGCCTTTCTCCGCTGTCCCCAAGCTCAAGCTTGGAATGTGGGTGTTCCTATCATCCGAGGTAGTTCTGTTCGGAAGTTTCCTGGGGGCCTACGTTTTCATCAGAGCGGCCACGGCTCAATGGCCGCTAGCTGGTTCAATCCACGAAATCCCCCTGGGGACATTCAACACCCTCGTGTTAGTCACCAGCGGGCTGACGATGTTCCTCGCCCTCCAGTCGATCCGCAATGGGGACCAGAGGAAGCTCCTGGCCTGGTTGGCCGCAACTTTCGTCCTCGGTGCTCTTTTCATGGGGGTGAAGGTCGCCGAATGGACCAACCTGGGCAACGGAGGGTTCACCCTTGCGAACCCGGCGATGTCCCTTGCCGCCAGCGCCTACTACATAGTCGTCGGCTTGCACGGGGCCCACGTGACCGCTGGGCTACTGCTGATGCTCTACCTGATGAAGAAGACAACCGGAGGATTCTACACCAAGGATTCCCACGAAGCCATCGAGAACTTCGGGCTGTACTGGTCGTTCGTCGACATCGTGTGGTGCTTCGTCTTTCCGCTCTTCTACCTTCTATAGGAGAATGGCATGAAGACATCCATCGCTCTCGGGGTCTGGGCGTACATGGTGCTGGCTGTGCTCGCCGAAGTCGAGGCTTTCTACATGATTGCCGCCTACTCCACCGCCGCCACGGTCATAACAATCATTGCGACAAGCCAGGCGGTGGCCATCGTGCTCTTCTACATGCAGCTCAAGGACGAGCCTGGATCACTCCGCCTCTTCGCCATCATACCTATCATGTTCCTTTCCGCCCTGTTCGTCGCCCTGCTGGCGTCTCTAGGGTGAAATAAATGGAGATAGACGAACCACCAGGGGCTCCTCGCGGCCTTCTGCTAAGTCTTGGAATAATAGGGATCATCATGGGCGGTGCACTCGCAGGAGAGTTCGTGCTCAGGCTCCAGCCCCAGCTCGGCGGCGGTAACGCGCCTATCGCGGCGGGGTCCGTCGTAATGCCCTCCGGTGTGGGGAGCAACACGGCCCTTAACTTCAGCCCGTCTACAATCACGCTCATCATCGGGATAAACAACACTGTCACCTTCTTCAACAGGGACGCGGCAGTCCACACAGTCACGGCCACGGACAATAGTTTCAACTCCCGAGACATCACCGCCGGGAAGAGCTGGACCAACACCTTCAGCACAGCGGGGAACTTTTCATACTATTGCATCTACCACACTTCTTGGATGAAAGGGAAGGTCATCGTGAAGGCCGGCATTCCCCATAGTTTCACGGTAAAGATTCTTCCCAACACGGGGTCGGATAGTTCCCTCAATTACAACCCTAGCAACTTCAAATTGGTGGTCGGGGTCAACAACACCGTCGTCTTCCTGAACCAAGATAGCACCACACATACCGTGACGGCGACCGACGGAAGCTTCGACTCGGGCGACATCCACCCTGGGATGACCTTCATTCACACGTTCTCAGCCGGGACATACTCTTTCCACTGCACGTATCACTCATACATGAAAGGGACGATAACCGTCAGTTCCTCGTAGGGAAAATTATTCCTTAATTACAGGCCGTCTTCCCTGGCGAAAGCGGGTGATTTTGTTTTGGACGAGATCGGGCCAGGAAACGTCTTCCCAGGTAACTGGGACGTAGTCTCCGAGACATTGCTCAAGACCTATGAGCTCTGGTTCTCCCAGAACTGGAGCCCCGTCGACCTCCCCTGGGCGGAAATCGATGCCAAGGACTTCTCCTCCGACGAGGCCGTCGCCCAGGCCTACTGGCTGTCAAAGCTTGCCCTCTTCGAGAAATCAGGGATCGGCGCCTTTGGTTCGGCCGCTGTCCAGGCTGCCACCCACAACTTCGAAGACCCGACAAAGAAGTTCCTCTCCGCCGTGGCCTTCGACGAGTGCAGGCACGACGAAGTTTGCAGGCGGGCTTGCGCCCGAGTCTGCCCGAATTTCCCCTACAAGTTCAAGCCCAAGACAACCCTCGAGGAGAAGGCTCTCGCCAACATCATGGCCCTGTATGACAACGGCGCCAGGTACTGGAGCGCCTTCAACCAGGCCTGGGGGAAGTACCCTCTTGAGCTCCTCTTCTCGAGCTTCTTCTTCGCTGAAATCGGCGCCCAGCTCATCTTCAAGGAGGTTGGAGAGCGCTCCACCAACAAAGTGTACTCAACGGCGTTCAGGAACATAACGCGCGACGAGTCCCGACACCTGACCGGGACTTTGGCAATGCTCGAGCGTCTCGCAGAAAGGATGTCCAAGGAAGACAAGTCCAGCATCTCCCGTCAGCTCAAGCACGGGTTCATCTACCTCTCGCCGCTCCTATTCAAGCCGATGAACGATTTCTGGAAGCTCCCCGACGACTTCTTCGAGTACGACCAGAAGCTCGAATACCTGGCTGCCAAGTCCGGGCTTGGCGTCCCCAAAGTTGAAGATAGGTCGGAGGCTTGGATGCAAGCAATAACTCGTCACAGAGCGAAAATCGAGGAACTAGGGATACCCGTCCCCGAAATCAAGGAGATCGGACTGACCGGCCTGGAAGTGAACGTGAAGAAAGGCGACGAGATAATCGCCACCCCGCTCTAGCGAGTCCAGCGCTCAGGCATCAGCAAGACAGGAAGGACAAAGATTAGCGTAAGGCCAGCGGTTCCCAGCCAGGCCTGAGAGTAACCTTGCGCTTCAACAAGATACGAGAAGAAGATCGGGGGTACGAAGGACCCCGTGAGCTGGATGCTGTTGATCCAAGCGATGGCAAGGCTGTCGTACTCCTTCTCTGCTTTGTGAATGTCTCGGGCAGCGGCAAAGGCGAAGGTGTAGCCAATCCCTGAAACCAAACCTCCAAGGGCTGAACACGCAGCGGCGGCGTACAACGAAGGATACGCGCCGATGGCAAGGCAGGCGGCGCTTCCCAATAGGCAGACGATCATCACCGTCCTGTGCCTTGTGATCCTATCGTAGAGACGCCCACCCCAGATGGCACTAAAGATCGGGACGCCGGTCACCAGGGTCGCTACCAGCCCAGCCAAAGTCCCAGATATCGAAAGCGCGTTGAACAGGTAGTACACCATGAAGCCGGTGATCACTGCATTCCCGATGCCCAGGCCCAGGGTTGCGAGCCCCAGGATGACCAGCTGCCTGTCCTTCAGGATGGAAAACATAGCAGAACCGGTGACGTTGAATTCGGCCCTGGCATTGTCTCCCGGGACGAAGAGGGCGACCATGACTCCAGTGATCAACCCGATCATCCCCCCCAGCGCCAGGCTGAGCCGCCAGCCAGTTGCGCTTGCGATGACTATCCAGCCGAAGAGGGCAACCATCCCGCCTATGTCGAAGGCAGAGTTGAACAGTCCCACTCCGGTTCCGGACTTTCCTGTTCCGCCTCCGATCAACCTTGCAATGATCACGACCCCAGGCGCAAACACCAGAGCCATCCCGACCCCGACGAAGAATCTCAGCACAGCCATCTGAGGAACAGTAGTCAGGACCGAGGTCCCGAGGGCGGCGAGCGAAGAGAGGAATATTCCAATGACGACCACTCTTTTCGACCCCCACTTCGCTGCCAACAGGCCCCCGGGGACTTGCATCAGACCAACCCCGAGGAAGAACGTGGAGGATATGGTCCCTAGGCCGGAGACCCCCGCTCCGATGTCAGGACTCACCAGATAGAAGATCGCGCCCAGGTTCAGCCAATTGATCGCGTAGACGATCCTGGCGAAGATCAGTGATCCGAGGGCCCTGGTCTTGATCGCGGGACTTTGCAAGCTGCGGCATCCCGGCAATTCTTCTGTCTTTAATTCAATCGCCGTCTCTGAACCTGCCGAGATTTGTTTCTGGCCTTGCGGGTGATGCGAGGCAAGAATCTCGCCCTTTCCTCCCAAATCGGCGAGGCGTCAAGGTAGTGCTCCTCCGACCCCTCGCGTGGCTCTTGCTTTGATTTGCCAACAAAGAAACAGAAGACGGTGGAGCCCACCAATCGCTGCCGATTCCTGCAGAATCGGGCCGACCTCCACCTTGACCCTGAGCCATTGGAATCCCGAATCGCCACCAAATCAGCGTCTAGACCGAAAAAACCCCATTTTGAGCCCCGTTGGCTCAGGTTTATATAGCAAACTAGCTCCGATGGAGGCGAGGCATATCGCAGTGGTAACCGGATACTGCGTCTACGAGAAGAAGAAGAACCGGGAGATCAAGAATCCCAAGCAAATCAAACTGAAGAACGGACGGCCTGCCATCAAGGGCATCTGTGCCTCTTGTGGCAAGCAGATCTTCAGGATTGGCAAGCTGACAAAGTAGATCTTACTCTCCCGTTCCTTTTTATTTTCAAACCTTCGACCCGAGCGGGTGCCCGCCATTGCTGAAGCTTTTCAATAGCCTCGGAAGAGAACTGCAGACCTTCACCCCGATCAAGGATGGAGAAGTCAGGATGTACACCTGCGGGCCAACGGTGTGGAACTACGCGCACATCGGAAACTTCAGGGCGTTCGTCTTCGAGGACCTTCTCCGCCGGTATCTGAAATTCAAGGGGTTCAAGGTGACACAGGTGAAGAACATCACCGACGTCGAAGACAGAATCATCAAAGGGATCAAGCAGTTCAAGAAATCCCGCGTAGAACTTACTTTGTTCTTTGAGCACGAGTTCATGGAAGACCTGGCGACGCTCGGGATAGAGCGGGCGGAGAAGTACCCGAGAGCCACGGACAACATCGACGACATGGTGGACCTCGTCAAGAAACTGGTCGCGAAAAAGTACGCGTACAAATCCGAAGACGGCTCATTCTACTTCGACGTCTCCAAGTTCAAGAATTACGGTGCCCTCTCCGGGGTGAAGCTCGGCACAGGCAAGGGGGCCGGGCGTGTCTCCCAGGACCACTACGAGGAGAAAAAGGAAGCGACGGACTTTGCTCTGTGGAAGGCGTGGGACCCCGACGACGGGGACGTCTTCTGGGAGACGGAGCTCGGCAAAGGGCGGCCTGGATGGCACATCGAATGCTCGGCCATGTCGATGAAGTACCTTGGCGAATCGTTCGATCTACACACTGGAGGGATGGACCTGAAATTCCCTCATCACGAAAACGAAATCGCCCAGTCCGAAGCCGCCTCTGGGAAGAAGTTCGTCAATTACTGGCTCCACTCTGAGATGCTGAACATCAAGGGGGCCGAGATGCACAAGTCCGTCGGGAACGTGATTTACCTGAGAGACCTAGTCAAGGAAGGGTGGGAGCCGCTCACGATCCGGCTCTTTCTGCTCTCCTCAAGGTACAGAGACCCAATCGACCTTACCGACACCTCGCTTGACCAGGCCCGCGCCCAAAGGGCGCGCATCCAGGAGTTCGTTTCAAGGCTGAAGTCCGTCTCGGAGCCCGGTGGGGTCGATGAGTCCCTTGTCGCGGGTGCGCTCTCCGAATTCGAGGCAGCCATGGACGATGACCTCAACTCGCCAAAGGCACTGTCCGTGATTTTCACCTTCGTGAAGAAGGGCAACGCGCTCATGGACGCCAAATCGCTTGGGAAGGATGGTGCGGCCGAGGCACTCGAATTCCTGCGAAAGTTCAATTCAGTCTTCGGAGTCCTGGACTTTCGCGAGGACAAGCTTCAGGAAGAACTCGTCGAACTCTTGGCAAAGAGGGAGGAAGCCAGAAAGAAAAAGGACTACGAAGAGTCGGACAGACTCAGACGGAAGCTCCTCGAGGCGGGCATCGTCGTAGAGGACACCCCGACTGGAACAAGATGGAAAAGAGCCGGCTCAGGTTAACTGCCCGTCTCCACTAGCTCAATTTCAGTATATACTCCCGATATTATGTCGAACCCACATCCGACAACTCCGTTGGGCGCTGCATTGGAGACGATGCCGGGGAAGCCCCAGGGACTCAAGTCGTCGAGTCTGAAGAAACATGTCACCCTCCGCATGAAGGGTCTCAGAATCTTAGTTGATTCAGACGGGTCTGTCCGTTCGATGGATTCCCTCGCGGAAGGGAGGTCTCTTTTTGGCTTCGAACAAGCTTGGATCTACAAGCTTCAGGCTGGAGTTGTGGTCCAGGCCCAAAGACAGGACTGGCTCGTAAGGCCCGGCCCCCGGTCGGTGGCATTCTCCGGGAGAGCCTTCGACTCAGTAGACGTCCTCCAGGCTCTGGAATTCTTCAGGGGCGGGTCGTCCGGGTACCTCAGGCACCTTAGGCTGAAGAACGTGTCACAGGGCCTCCTAAGACTGCGCGTCATCGACTTGTCTGACCCGACCGCAGCCCAGTTCGGAGAGATCTCGGGAAGATGGGGCTCACTAGGGGTCAACGCCTTCAACAGGGAAAGCCATGTCGCCATGGACGAAGTATCCGACCCGCCATCTGCCAGGGTGATAGGTGGCACCCCGTCCCCCTCGAGATTCTACATGACCACCGACAGGTCAAGGGCGCAGGACTTGCTGGCTACTGGTGAGCTGCCGGAGGCAACCGCAGGCATGTCCGGCCAGGTCCTTGTCCTTTCTTCCCATGACATCGAGCTTGCGCCGGGAGAGGTGAAGGAAGTCACATTCGCTTCGATCTATAACCCACTCAAGCTGGAGGCTGCCCTCTCCGCATTCGGCGTGGCCCAGAAGGGAGAAAGGCAGACCTCTCCGCGAGGCTTCTTCATCGCTTGCTCTGACGAAGCAATCACAGAATCAGCCGCCTGGGCGACTTCAGCCGCCGACGGGAGCAAATACGCAGCATACCGGCTGGACAGGTACGAAGCGCTAAGGGCCCTGTCCTACTCCGACCCGCAATCTGCACAAGACGTCTTGACAGAAACGAAATCTATCCTCCGAAAGGAAGGTTCGCTCCCGCACTCGTCTGACTCAACCCGCCCTGGAATTTTGGAAACAGCAATTTTCCTGCGAGGCGCCTCGGCCCATTTCTTGCTCGCGCAGGACAAGAAACTAGCGAGGTCATTCTACCCCCTTATGAAAAAGTTGGCGTCGTATCTGATCTACTCCTCCAAGGATTTCACAATCCTGACGGACAAGAATTTGCCGCAAGGCTGGCGGAGATTCCTTGGGAGGGGGTACCCCACGGGGGAAATCCCCGAAGTCTCTCTGGCTGTCGCGGCGGCCCTCGCTGCTGCTGCGAAGGTCGCGCGCTTACTGTCGAAGTCCGAGGACGCAGGAAAGTTCGCTGAGCGCGCCGCAATGGTCTCAGACGGCGTGAAGACAAGGCTCATCGACGACCGTGGGTTCCTATCCCTTTGCCGCGATTCATCTGGCCGGCTCCGAAACGACGAAACAATCGATATGGCGGTGGCATGCTTCAGACACCAATTCAGCCCATCAGCCGAGCAGGCAGCGGCTCACAGGCTAATCGAGAAGGATTTCGACACTCAGTATGGGCCCAGGTGCGTCCCCGACTCGAACCGGGTCTACTTCAACAGAACATACGGGAAGGGTCAGTTGGGGGCAGTTTGGACCCGCGCCGCCCTCGCACATGCGAACCTCTGCTACAGAGTGGGCATGGCAGGAATCGGTAGTCTTGCACTGAAGAAGGTCGCCAAAATCGTAGCAGGGGACATTGTCAGGCTGGGGGGCTCTCCCGGGGAGTTCCCACAGTGGGTTGACGCAGACCGCAGCGAGGCCCATGGGGAGGAGACGGACTACGTTGCCGCATCCCGGTTCATCGAAGCTATCTTGCAGGGGGAGATTGGTATGCCTTCGAGCCCCGACCGGGCGTCGTTGACACCCCCCGATTCCTCTGGGCTAGGCTGGGTCATGGCCTCCGATTTTTGGGCGGGCGGACCCTCGACCGCGTTCGTTGGGCGAGCTGCAGGGAAGGCGCACCTTTTCTTTAGCGGAGGGCCCATCGAGGCTAAAGTGGGGAACAAGTTCACGAGTTCCGAGCAAATCGACTTTGCCACCAAGGGCGTCTTCGGGGTCACCCTGTTCGGACCCGGGCAGGTAATCTGCCTCGGGAACTCTAGTCCGTCAGCCGCCAGAGTCGCGGTGAACTTTTCGCCCAGGGCCGCCGACCTATCCAAGCATCTTTCCGTACCCCTGGAGGCCTACGACCCGCCGAAGGAATCTTGGACCAAGGCCGGGAGTCTTCGGGTCCTCCCGACCATGACGTTCGAAGCCTCACTCGGGCCAAACGAGTGGAAGGCCTTCCGCGTTTCATCATTTTAATACCCACTCACGTTCTTGCGGCCCTCGACCTTGGGAGGGACTACAATCACATCAAACGGAGGAATACAGGTCGACACCGGTCGGACCCGTTTTGTCCTGGACCCTCCAGGTCAGGTCCGGGCTGACTTCACTTTCGTCTCCCATGCTCACATTGACCACATGCACACCCCGTCCAAGATCGAGCGGGTCATAGCTTCATCTGAAACCCGGGAGCTTGCAATGGCCCGTGGGTACGACCTGGGCCAGACGACGGAGGAGGTCGAAGGGGTCGAACTCCTCGACTCCGGTCATATTCTCGGGTCGAGGGCCCTGAGGATCGCGGACGAGGTTTACTACACAGGTGACGCCTCCGGGAGGGCGAGGGCCTTCCTGGGGAAGTGCCGGACAAGGAGGGCGCGGATATTGATCATGGAGACGACATACGGAGTCCCAGATTACATCTTCCCGTCCACCGCAAAGCTGGTGAAGGACGTGAACGACCTGATAGCGTCAGCCTACGACAGGGGAAACCCGGTGGTGCTGATGGGGTATCCCCTCGGGAAGGCCCAGCTGCTGTCGTACTTCTTCTCCAGCTGGGACCCTGTCTATTACCACGAAAGCGTCGCCGAGATGAACAAGATCCACATCGAACACGGTGTACAACTCAAACCGGGTCGGAGGTTCGACCCTTCGAAGGACATCGACCGGCTTCCTCATGGGCCCTGGTTGATGGTGAGCCCAATGTCGAGCGGCCGAAGCAGGCTGATGTCGCAGCTCAAGAAGAAGTACGGGGCGATAATCATCGCGTTCAGCGGATGGGCGATCAGGTCAGGCTACAGGTTCTCCTTGGCCGCCGACTACTCCTTCCCGCTGAGCGACCACTGCGACTACCAGGAGCTCGTCAAACTCGTCGAGGCGGTATCACCGGAGATGGTGTACACGGTCCATGGGTTCGCAGCCGAGTTCGCGAGGGACCTGAGGCAGATGGGATTCTCTGCGCGGACCCTGGGGGCATACC
>DATDGE010000214.1:0-3898 GCA_036522255.1 Nitrososphaerales archaeon
AGGTAAGAGAGAACGACACCATCTATACGATGCCGCGAAGCCACGAAGCGAAACTCCTCCGGACGAAGCTGTCGGCGTCGCTGACCGCAGAAGAACACGAGGTCCTTGACGACATAATCAGAATCAAATCAGCGGCTGACCCCCTGTTCGGCTTCTAGGTTTATATCCACCACAGATTCGCAGGCGTCCAATTGCCTGCATTCAAGCTGGTCGTGTCCGACCCGAAGACCGGCAAGTCACAATCGCACGAGGTGAAGGACGCGAGCGCCCAGCTCCTCGTCGGCCAGAAGATAGGCGACGTCATTGATGCAGCTTCGATCGGACTCTCGGGAAAGATAATGATCACTGGAGGGAGCGACAAGGCTGGCTTCCCCATGAGGAGAGACACTCTTGGCGGCGGGAAGAACTACATTCTCATGACTCGGGGAGTGGGATATCGGACGAAGGAGGAAGGGTCGAAGAAACGGAAACTCGTTAGGGGAAACACCATCACCGAAGAGACCTTTCAGATCAACGCCAAGCAGATAGAAGACTCGGCGAAGAGCGGGTAGATTCGCGCAATCCTTCAGGACATCCGGCTGAAAAGTAGAAATATCTCGTAGTGACGACGAGGCACAAAGGCGATTCTTGGGTGGCGAGGCTCGATGACCTTGACATGAAGATACTTTCTTCTCTATATTCCGACGCGTCAGTATCAGTCCCGAAACTGAGCAAGGACCTCGGCGTTAACCTCTCGGTCATGTATAGCAGGATAAAGCGGCTTCAGAAACGAGGGGTGATAGAGCGATTCACCGTCCAGGTCAACGAAGACAGGCTCGGGATGCGGGCGGGCGCTCTGGCTGGGCTCAACATCGACCCCAAGCAACGGGAGACCGTGCTAAGGGAGATCGAAAAGATCGAAGGGGTAAGGCTCATCCGGGAAGTAACGGGCCGCTTCGACATAATCGCCAACCTGAAGGGCCAGTCTCTCGATGAACTACACCGAGCCGTTTACGACGTGATCGGAAAGATCCCGGGGGTCATGCATACAGAAATCTTCATGGAAGTTTCGCGCAGAAACCCTCCGGTCAACTTCCGTCTCGTCGAGTGACCGACGAATATTCATAAGCACGCCGGGCCGGCGGCGAAATCCTTGGACCCGCTGATTCTTCTGGACCAAGCCGTGGCGCAGGAGAAGATCCCGAGGGCGATGGCCAAGAAAGTGGGGCTCCGGATGAAGTATGTCGTAGGTGCCGTCCAACGAGTCGAGAAGGCGAGCGGCCTCCGTTACCCTCCCTACTATATCGAACCCGTCCTCCCGGTGTCAACGGGGGGCGGGGAGTACGGCCAGCTGGGAGTTCTGTTCGCCAGAGTCATTCCTACCACGATGACGGGAAGCGTGGTGATACTTGTGCAGTTCACAGCAGCCCTCGTCGCATTTGGGACCAAGGGGACGATAGAGGCTGTGGCAGCCCACGAGTTCACCCACTACGTGGATCTAGTTAGGAAGCTCAGCACGGCCAACATCGCAACCGACGAGGTCGCCACCACATTATACGAAGCATCCTTCGCGGATGCAGAGCGGACAGTTCCTCCTCGGCTCCTCTTCTCCGAGAAATCTCTTGTTTCTCTCGTAAGCCGGAAGTTCAAGGAGAATCTTTCGGACCAGGCCCTCAACAAGAAGGTTAGCGACTCTTGGATCGCCAAAAACCTCCCGATCCGCCGGGTTGGGCCAGAAGAAAATCGAGTTAGACTGGCCATGAAGTTCGTAGCCGGGACAAGGTTCGACCCCGCCGTGGTGTCGAGGGTTGGCGAACTGCAAGAGAAGATTCGCCGTTGAGGCTCTCGGAAAGCGAGCGATCATCTGTCAGGGAAATCGCTTCATCGGTCGTTGGCAATTCCAAGATTTCAGCCCTCTGTGCCTACGGCTCAAAGGTGGCTGGCTATGCACGCCCCGATTCGGACTACGACCTCCTCATAGTCCTCAGGAGGTTCGGCGAAGGAGTCAGATACAGGTACGTCGACGCGCCCGTGGCGGCCTCCGCCCTGATCGTAGACGAGGACCTCCTCAACCAGGATGCAGGGTCCTCTTACCTCGGGGATTTCGTGGTGGGACGGCTCCTCAACGTCTACGAGGCAATAGCCGGCCCGGGGCTTCTAAGGACAGTTGAAGTCGAGTACAAGAGAAGAGTTCTCCTGGAGGCGCTGCTCGAGCTGTCGGCAGACTACGGAGAATTCGGGCGGCATCTGGTCGTCCCCTACGAGTACTTCCTGTTTGACAAGCTGAACAAGAGGGCATCGATTTACCCCCCGGCACTCTACAGCTATGTTCACACATACACCTGTCCTCTCGGGGAGGAGAACAAATCAATCTCAACGGAGGGGTTCGCTGAAGCAGCCATGCCTTTGGAACGGCGGGGTCTTCTTCGAGCCGGCCAAGATGGGGTGAGGATCGTCCCCGAGAAGCTGAAGGCGGATGCGTTCACAAAGGTGCAGTCCCTGTTTTCAGTGACTGCGCGGGGTGTCACCCAATACGCGATTCATGGGTATGCAGGGAGGGTCGGTCTGTCGGTGTTCAGCCGGGAAGCGCTATCGAAGCTCAGGCGCATGAGGGAGAACCCTCCCCCATTTGCTCCCTTGGCCAACCCCCGCTCCTTGATCAGGATAGAGCAGGGAGCATTCGTCTCAGACGCAGCGTTTCTGGTGAAGGAGTTGGCCCGTCTCCTCGAGTTCGAGACTTACTCGACAAAAGAAAAGGACATCGGAGAACCGTATTCGACCACAAGGATCCTGACATTCAAGGACTCTGCTCAGGAGAAGTCAGTGGTTGTAAAGAATTACACTGATGTCAGGTCGCTGAAGTGGGCCCTGCTCGGCGTCTGGGCCTCCGCGGCCAACAAGTTCAGCGCGGCGCCTCTGGCGAGAATGGACCGCGAATACGGGATGACCCTCAGGCTCGGCCGCCTTGGGATCCTGGTCCCGGTGATACTCGCAGTCGCGCCGGCAGAGAGGATTCTAGTGAAGGAATTCGTTTCAGGCCCCAACCTATCCAGTATAATCAACGCTCACCTGAGGGGATCATTTGACGGCATAGGTCCTGTGTCTACATACGGCGAGCTCATGGCGCAGGTACACTCGAATGGCCTGGTTCTGGGGGATACCAAACCTAGCAATGTGATCGTGTCTGAAGTAGGCCCCTACCTAACCGACCTCGAACAGGCTTTCCCCGGGGGAGACAAAGGATGGGACATAGCAGAATTCCTTTACTACACCGCCAAGCTCTCGAACCGGGAAGAGGCAATGAAGAAAGTTGCCATGACTTTCTTGGAATCCTATGCGAAATCCGGTGACAGGACAGCCATCCAGAAAGCCAGGGCACCAAAGTACTTCAGGCCTTTCAGACCTTTCCTCACCCCGGGCATGGCCCGGATGCTGAGGGATGCGATGCTGTCTTTCTCCTAGGACTTCTGGGTGTATGTCGTGAATCCGCAATGTCCGCATGTCAGCCTGTCGTCATGCTGGGCCATGAAATAGCCCTTCCCGCATCTCGGACATTCTTTCCTTAGTCTCGAAAGTGTTTCCCCATCGACCTTGTAGAGCTTGTGCACCTGTATCCTCCTCTTGGGTGCCTTGGGCTTCTGCTTCTTCTCGGGCTTCTTCTCTTCGACCGGGGCGACTTCCGGGGGCGCGGGCGCAGGAGCGGGCGGTGGAGGAGGTGCCGGTTGTTGCTTCGACAAACTTACTTCTTCGCCTCAGGCTGAGGAGCCGGAACAGCTGCCTTCTTGCGGTCCTGCTTGAGCTTGTCCCTTTCCGCCTTTGTCAACATCCTTTCCTCCAGGTACTTGGGGTGGACCCTGTTTTTTGATTGAGCAGAACCGTACACATAGAATTTCCCAAGCAGGTTGGTTTTCCCTGACTG
>DATDGE010000215.1:0-1968 GCA_036522255.1 Nitrososphaerales archaeon
AGATCTTCCTCTTGTAGGGCGGGCTCCCCGATTCTATCGGCGTCGTTTCGGCAAACCGCTTGACGAATGATTCATGTTTCAATTCCGCCGGAGCTGAAAAGAGATCGATCTCGTTGGGGCTGGAATTCTTCTTCGCCAGGGAGAATGTTTCGCCTCTCGGGACGTAGCACAGGTCTTTCTCTCCCAGGATGAAAGACTTCTGGCCGACGCTGACGACCGCACCTCCTAGCATGACGACGACCAGGACTTCTTTCTGGCCTGAGTATAGATTCTTCAGGTCCTGGGTGGAGTCCATCCTGAAACGTTTCACAGTCATCGAATCTTTCGAAACGATTTCCTCCTCTCTGTCTCTGACTCCGCTGTTCCTGTGCATCATTGGCCTGTCCCAGCCTTTCGAGGCATGTTAAGCTTGGCGAAGCAGACTCTGGATTCTGTCGTACCCTTCCTTGGCGACCTCGCCGGGCCTCCTTCCCACGATGACCTCCGTTTCAAGCATCAGGTTCCCGTCGTAGCCGGCGTCTTTGAGCGCTCCGAAAATCTTCCGGAAGTTCAGGATTCCTTCGCCCGCGTTTACGAAGTCTCTTGTGAAGGACACCCTGGCCTTCGGGACCTTCACTCTCAGGTCCTTCACATGGACCAGCGCGATTCTCTCGTGACAGTCTCTGATGAACCCGGGGGTGTCGAAGCCTGCAGCCTCAGCGTGGGCGGTGTCGAAGCAGACTCGCAGCCCTACCACTTCTTCCAGTGCTTTCCTGATTTGGGCCTCAGTCTCGAAGCGCGTTCCAAGGTGATTGTGCAGCGCAATTACGATCCCTGACTTCGCCGCGCGTGAATTGAGCTTCTCGACGGCCCCCAGGGCCTCACGGTACGTTTTGTCGCCCCTGGCCACCACCCAGAGCACAGGAGTTCCTGCGCGCAAGGCCCAGTCTACGTCCTGGAGTTTCATCGTCGAGTACGACCCTGCGTTCTCCACACCAGCCTCGCTGAGTGTTTTCTTCACGAGCTTGGGACCCTTGATCGCTTCGAGTGGAAGCAGCCTCGTCTCGAGTCCGATTCCGTCATACCCAATCCTGCGCACTTCGGCAAGGACCTTCCTGAACTCATCGAGAGTGTGAATTTTTCCCCAGAGAATAGTCGTTATTGAGGTCTTCATTCAATTGGCCTGGGCCGTCAGGCGTGGCATTTCAGCGTCCCCGTGACCCCCCTGAACATTCCCGCGAAGTCCGGGTATTCGCCCTCGACCTTTACCTGGGAGTAGACCACATAGTACCTCGACCTCTGGGGGCAATAGAAGTGGACGGACCAGATGCGGTGCGTCGGCTCGGACCTCGAAATGAGCCCACTCCTCTTCTTTGCGACGACCTCGGACAGGATGCCGTCGTGCCCTGACAATGTTTCTCTTTCCGAACTCACGATGTCCACGCTCTTCATGTTCGGGTCGCCCCTGATCCTCTTGATTGTGGCGTCCCTGTGTTCCTCCAGACTCTTGAACCGACGCCGGGCTTCTTCTAGCTTGCCCCATGAGACAAAGAAGATGTTGTTCTTGGGAGAGTGAAACGCGACGTCTCCTTTCTCGCGCGTGCTCTTCGCGTTGAACTCAATCCGCCAATCTTCGGGGATGTCAACCTCGACACCGTAGGCCGCGAATTTTTCTGGCAGGATTTGTCCGCGCCGGTGCAGGATATTTAGTGGTTGCCCACGGCGGGTCCGGTCCCCGGCATCCTTGAGTCCACTATCTCTTTGTCTGCTTCAGGGAGACGGTACCAGGGGGTCCTTTCTCCGATCCTGGCCCTCATCTTCCACTTCAGGGACTTCGGCTCGTCTTCTATGATCTTCGACAGGGTCTTGACCCTCGTCTCGACCAACTTCCCATCCTCGCCCAGCTTGAACTCGTCGAGAACCTCTGTCAGTCGCCCCAGATTCATCGTCATCGTCTTGTAGATCCCCCAGTCGGCGCCGCAGAGCTTG
>DATDGE010000216.1:0-1779 GCA_036522255.1 Nitrososphaerales archaeon
CGTAATCCCCCTGGCAAAGCTCGAGGACTACTACATCCCCAACAGGGACAGAATCATGAAAGCAGCGTCCGACCTGGTAAGCTACTAACTTCCCCGGAAAACGCTAATAGAGTCGGTCCGTCCCGCTGGTTCGGAAAGTCAATGGCTTTCGACTTCAAGCTACCGGACCTCGGGGAAGGTATCGCCGAGGGTGAGATTCTCAAGTGGATGGCGAAGGAAGGGGATCAGATCAAGGAAGATCAACCAATTGTGGAAGTGATGACCGACAAGGTCAATGTTCAGATTCCGGCGCCCAGAAGCGGCAAGGTCACCAAGATCTTGGTGAAGGAGGGAGACATCGCCAAGGTGGGCCAGACGATTTTGATTATCGACGATGGGAGTACCAGCACAGGACCCCCGGTCACTGGCTCAGCTCCTGATACCACGAGACCTGTCCAAGCAGCACCGATGGATCGGGCACAGCCGGCTGTTCCCTCCCAAGGATCGCTCGCCACCCCAGCAACGCGAAGGCTCGCCAGAGAAATGGGCGTAGACATAGGCACGGTCCGGGGCTCAGGCCCACAGGGGAGGGTGACCGACGACGACGTCAGAAAGTCGGCCGGTGGCTCCAGGTCAGGCCGGGCGACCGTTTCTGTTCAGCAGGCACCGTCTGCCCAGGTCCAAGCTGGGCCAAAGGAAGAACTGGTTCCACTCAGGGGCATCAGGAAAACGATTTCCGAGAGGATGCTGAAGTCTCTCCAAACAACGGCACAGGTGACGCACGTCGACGAAGCCGACATGACTGAGCTGGTCCAGTTGCGTGAGGCCTTCAAGGGGAGCGCCGAAAAGCGGGGAGTCCGCCTGACCTACCTCCCATTCATCATCAAGGCCCTCGTCCCCGCCCTCAAGGAGTTCCCCTACGTCAACTCCTCACTGGACGAGCAGAACGGCAACATCGTCCTGAAGAAATACTACAACATCGGGATCGCCACCGACACCGAACAGGGGCTGGTCGTGCCGGTGGTCAAATCGGTGGACACCAAGGACATTTTCGTGCTGGCGGCCGAGATCGAAAGGCTGGCGGACAAGGCCAGGCATGGTCAGCTGACCTTGGACGAGGTCCATGGCTCGACCTTCACAATCACCAACGTCGGCGCAATCGGCGGCATCTTTGCCACTCCAATCATAAACCTCCCCGAGGTGGCAATCATGGGCCTTCACAAGATCACCAAGCGCCCCGTGGTCCGCGACGGAAAGGTCGAGATAAGGGACGTCACATATCTTTCGCTGACCTTCGACCATCGGGTCGTGGACGGAGCCTACGCAGCTAGGTTCACGTCTCGCGTGATAGAAACGATTCAGGACACCAAGAGACTCCTCTCAGAAGTATTGTAGCCGCTCCCCGTTGAGCAATGTTTAAGCCGATAAGACGCAGCAACCCAAAAAGAATTCGTCTTGATTGAAGTAGACGTCGCAATAATCGGCGGAGGTCCCGGAGGCTACGTCTGCGCCATTCGCGCGGCACAGCTCGGCCTCAAGACGGTCGTGATCGAAGCAGACAGGCTAGGGGGCGAGTGCGTCAATTACGGTTGCATTCCTTCGAAGTCCCTCATCACAGTCGCAAAGCTTGTCGACAAGGTGAAGGAGGCAGAAAAATACGGCCTGAGGGCTTCGGGAATCTCCGTCGACTTTGTCCAGATGCAGAAGTGGAAATCAGAGGTAGTCTCAAGGCTTGTCGGTGGGATCGAACTGCTCCTCAAAGGCTACCACGCTGCCATTCTCTATGGCGAAGCCGAGGTC
>DATDGE010000217.1:0-1518 GCA_036522255.1 Nitrososphaerales archaeon
GGAAACGATGAAAACAGTGCTGTTTCCCACTGCCGAGGTTACTCCACTCAGAGGAGCGAGGGAGAGGCCCTTGTCAGTCAAAGGGACATCCCACGGGAGGGCGACCAAGTTGACGACTGAAGGGAAGACGGAGATCGGGACCCTGGAAAACGCCTCCACACCCGATTCGACGTACATCAAGTACATTGACCTTGGCCAGAGGTCTGGAGAGAGCCTTAGAGAAGCCGAAGCGGTGAAGTTCGACCCGACACCGTTCACGGAGCTCGTGCAGCCAGGGAGCCAATCCCAAGTTGAGGAATCTGGGATCAGGACTTGCGTTTGGAAGGTCTGCAGACCCGCTGAACTCTCGAAGAAAGCGCGAATCGTGGCCCGGCCCTCTCGGACTGAGATTGATTGTACCAACCCCACCGTTGATTGATTGGAGGACCCAGCCGAAAAGGGAAGGGGGACGGTTGCGGCTTCCTCCAGATCCCTGGTTATCAGGGTGGCAGCGCCCTCGTAGGTTCGGTCCGCGTGAATTTCGAACCAGAAGCTGAATGGTGTTAGCATCCTGCCATTTGGTTCGATGGTCGTCAAGGTTCCGTTTCTTGTCAGAAACATCTGGCCTGTCCCGAGGCTACCAGGGACAGGTATCTGCACTGATTCTAAGGAATTCTGCCCCGCCAGGCATGCGCCTGTTTCGTACGCTAGCCCCAGGTTTGCCTTGAAACCCAATGATAGTGTTCCGGCGGTATCGACGTGGACCGTCGTCATTTGAGGGAGGATGGTGCCTGGCTCTACCAACTCAATCGGGAGGAAGTAATATCCCTGACCAGAGCCGATCGTCGTAATGTTGACCAGCCAGTGTCCAGGCTTGTCTGAACTAGTGAAGACCTGCAGGAGGGTCGGCTGCATATGGCCGAGGACAACGGTCGCTGCAGGCTTAAAAAAAGACGAGTTAAAGAGTTCAGCATTCAATGGGGCTCCGTACGACACGATCCACAATTCGTCGCCCACCGTGTAGATTGGAATCCCCTGATCGGTGGGGGTCAGGGTGCCGGGGCTGTATCCCAGGCCGACCTGAGGGAAGACTGTGGCCGCCTGAACTCTGACCGGCAACGAAAACGCCGAGAGAACAAGCAACAACAGGACTAACAGCTTAGCGGCCACGAGTCAGCCCCCAGATCAGTCCCAGGACCAGGAGGGCAGGCGCCCCAAAGACAAGTTGGGCGCTAGTTGACCCGTAAGACCCCGCGATCGCCCAACACAACACAACCAACGTTCCTGCTGCGGCGATTCCCAAAATCGAGTCGGTGAAGGGCGCCCCCGAGTCGCGTCGGGTGGCGTAGAAAATCATAGCGGCGCAGGCGGTGACTCCTGTAATAATCATCTCTGAGGGGATAGCGAGGGGAGAGCCTAGGCCCGCAGCTGACTGAAGAGCGGACTTAGTAACATTGCTTAGCCCTACCCCCGAGAGGCCGTTGAAGAGCCCAACATCTAAGAAAGCGAGCAACGCGAACTGACTTGTCAACGCGGGAA
>DATDGE010000218.1:0-2670 GCA_036522255.1 Nitrososphaerales archaeon
GAATGAGCAAAGAATTTGAGACCTCCGCCTGACCTTCGGCGTTCTCAAGGTCAACCGGGTTGACCTTCTGTGGCATCGTCGAAGAGCTCACCTTGCCCGGGCGCAGGAAGTGGACGAAGTCGAGCGCCTGGTAGAGCCAAAGGTCCCGAGACAGGGAGAGCACGAGTTGGTTGATGTTGATGATGTGGTGCAGGATGTCGGAGAGTCGCTCTCCGGGAACGACCTGGGTGGAATATGTCGCCGGTTCGACTCCAAGGCCAGCCACGAACCGCGAAAGCTCGCCGGGCCAGTCCCTGGCTCCGAGGAGAGAGAATGATGCATAGGTCCCGACCGCCCCCGTGAATTTGGCCATTGGGCGGAGCTTACGCAGGACTGAGACCCGTTCGGCAATTCTAACTGCGAAGACTGCCATCTCCTTGCCGAAGGTGGTGGGGACCGCTGGTCTGCCATGCGTTCTGGCTACCATCGCGGTAGCGGCTTCTGTTCCAGCGATCTTCGCCAGTTCCGTTGCGAGCGATGAATAAGCGGGGACCAGGACCTCCTCAAGACTTGACTTCAGTAGGAGGGCGTAGGCGAGGCTGTTCGTGTCTTCGCTGGTAAGGCCGATGTGAACGTAGGGGGAGAGTCGAGCTGCCCCCGAACGCTTGAGCGACCTGCGAAGGTAGACCTCGACTGCTTTGACATCGTGACCCAACTTTTCCTCGAGAGTCTTGATCTCCACCATGTTGGGTTCGACACGTGGGACCTTTACGCGGGGGGCAACCCCGAGCTTCACCAGCAGACGAAGGTAGGACAGTTCCACGCTTACTCGTTCTCGGGTCAATGACCGCTCGGAAAAATAAACTGCCAGAGCCTCGGCCTCTGCCCTATACCTGCCGTCTATTGGGGAAATTGAATCAAAGCTCAATGGTCTTGGACCTCTCTTCTCCGTGGGAAACCATGCTTACGCTGACTCCGTGCTCCTTTTCCAGGTATGCGACCAGCACCTTTCCCTCAGCGGGGAGCCCGCTATCGTAGCTGGCCCCGTGCAAAGAGAAGGGTGATTCGTAGACCGGTTCCACTTCGTCAAGGTGAGCCAGAGAGCTCTGGAAATCGCCGGACTCCGAACCTTGGTGTTTGTATGCCACGCAGACCTTGAAGTCTCTGACCTGTGACAGCACGTCAACCTTTGAGACCACGATTTTTTCGGAGCCGTTCAGGGCGATGCTGTACCTGAGGGCCACGAGGTCCAGCCAGCCGACACGCCTGGGACGTCCGGTGGTGGCCCCGTATTCATTCCCAATGGACCGAATATTATCCGCGACCAGACCTTTGACCTCGGTGGGGAATGGACCTCCTCCGACCCTGGTCGAGTAGCACTTCATTACGCCGAGGGACTCCCCGGCCGCAGAAGGCGGGATTCCAAGCGACGCCGGGATGTAGCTCGCTGTAGTGTGGGTGCCAGTGACAAAAGGATAGGACCCGTGAATCAGGTCGAGCAGGGTCCCCTGCGAGCCCTCGAAAAGGACGCTCCCTCCTTGCTCAATCATCGCTATGATTCTGGCGCTCGCACTCCCCACTATGCCTTCCAGGAGCCGTTTTGCCTCCTCGGACCAAGACGTCAGGCCAGCCGAGTCGAGGGAGAGTTTGTCGTAGAATCGAACCAAGGCCGCAAAATCAAACCCTCGCATCAGGTCGGAGACCCGGGGCGAAAGACGAAGAGCCCTGACTGCGTAGGACGGCCCTATGCCCCGCCTGGTCGTTCCAATCGCAGTCGGTCCTTTCATCTCTTCTAGAACGGCGTCAAGCTGTTTGTCCATGGGCGAGACCAGGCTGCACCTATCGTCGACCACGAGCCTGTTTCTGACGTCGTCAGGGAGGATTGAGAGTTCCTCTCCAAGCACGACGGGGTCGACGGCGACCCCTGCCCCGATCAAGAGTTCCTTCCCTTTCAGGGCTCCCGACGGGATAAGATGGAAAGTGTTTTTTTTCCCTCCGATGACGACCGTATGGCCGGCGTTGCTCCCCCCGTTGAAACGCGCGACCGCGTCGTATTGGCCTGCCAGGTAGTCGACGACCTTCCCCTTTCCTTCGTCCCCCCATTGGAGCCCGATGACGGACAGGTTTCCCGTGCTAGACTACCTTCTGGATGTCGTGGGGAAGGCTTTCTTTGTGACCAGCAGCCGTTATCCTCATGAACTCGGCGTTCTTTCTGAGCTCATTCAGTGTGTGGGCCCCAGAGTAACTCATCCCAGACCTTAGACCACCGACCAGTTGTTTGACCACTTCGTCGACCCTCCCCTTGTAGGGGATGAGGCCTTCGACCCCCTCGGGAACGCTTTCTTCGATGACTTCCTCGATGAGCTCGTCCTCCCTTACGGCGCCTGGTCCGCTCTCCCTGACGCGGCGGTCGAGGGTGGCCGCCAGCGAGGCCATCCCCCTCGTTAGTTTGTACCTGACTCCGTCCCTTAGTATCGTCGGGCCCGGACTTTCTTCGGTCCCCGCGAAAAGGCTCCCTATCATTACTGTGGAAGCGCCTGCGGCGAGCGCCTTGGTGACATCTCCCGGGTTCCTTATGCCGCCGTCGCCGATTATCGGGACATCGCTGTCCGCGGCCCCGGCAGAGCTGTCTATTATGGCGGTCAGTTGAGGAACACCGGACCCCGTGACGACCCTGGTGACGCAGATGCT
>DATDGE010000219.1:0-2114 GCA_036522255.1 Nitrososphaerales archaeon
AGTCGCCACATAGAATGCGTAGACGGCGACTAACACGACACTTACCGCCACTGCGACAATCATCGGACGGGAGACCTGAACCAATCTGAATGGCGCTCGCCGGATGGATATTTCTACAATATAGGGGAGAGCATAAATCCCGACTGAGGAAGCGACGTCAGGGTGAATCGGGAAGTCTCGGATCTCTTCAGGGCCCTTGTCGAAGTTGGAATTGTGCAGGCGGTGAGGCAGGAGTACCAGGTCTTCAGGTCGGCGGGGGGAGACTTCGCTGTCTTCAGCCCGAGCAGCAGGGGGTCATCGTCGTTCCACATGACATTCGTTCAGGCCGAGAAGGTGGAGGCGTTGGGCAAGATGTTGACCAGTGATGGTGTCACAACGGGTTCATTGATGAAGGACAAACGATTGGAGGAGGTATTCGGGTCCGGCAAGAAGGTCGCAAAGAGGTTCGACCTGTTGATGGCGCTGTATGTGTTGACCGCGCTGGGGAATGCGGAAATGGAGAGGTCGGGAAGGACCCTGGTGTTCAGCAAGCGACGCAATGAAGGCTAAGGTTGACTAGCGCCGCACTTTGGACAATACATGGCGAATGCAGCCATCTGTGTTCCGCAGTTCGCGCAGTACTTTGAACTCGATTGAGTAGCAGGGGGAGTAGGGGCGAGAGTGGCCGCGGTTGCCGGGGTCACTGGTGCGGCCATTGGGGCAGGAGACATTGGCTGGGCCTCGTGTATTGAGAAAAATGCGATAATCTGCAGGATGAAAGCCACAAAGAGAATGATGAAACCCACGAGGATGATTGTCAACAGTGCGCCGACGAAGTAGAGTGTCCCAGCAGTCCTGAATGTGCCGACGTTGAGGTGGGTGGCCATCTTGCTGAAGGCACGTCTTATGAAGATAGATGAGATGATGAACGCAATCCAAGCGACCACTAGGAAAGAGACTAAACCGAAAAGTCCTCCTATCCCCCGCGTTATCACCGAAGTTGCGAACCCGAGGAGAAGGAGGGTAGCCCCGACGGCGACGCCGATTATTCCCGTTATCACTGCATAGATCATGTCTGTAAATATCGTGCTGTCCTTGACTTCGTCGGAAATGTGCTTCACAGCGATGAGGGTCAGAATGTACCCGACTATGCTCACGGCTGGAACTATCTGAAGGAGTGACCCGATGCCGCCATATATCTTGGCACTCTCGAGCTTCCCCAAGCTGCGTCGTCATAAGGTCGCGTCCTTGGTCTTATAACGATGGAGCCATGACTGACCGTGCTCAAATTCAATCGTCGGTCGCGCTTGTTTTTTAAGGGAGTGACAATTGAATAATTCTGGTTCGTTTGAGGGAGCGCGATGTTCCGCTTGACGACGAAGACACTGCTGTCGCGATGAGCCCGAGAGATGAGGAAGTTTTCAGAGCCATCGGCGAGGAAGGACTTTCGATCTTCACCTTCGACGGGTTGCGGAGAATCACTGGCGTCCACCCTGAGACCCTGTCAAGGTCGCTGGAAAGACTCGAGGAGGACGGAATCTTGGCGAAGTCTCCCGAAGGGTACAGCGTCACGGACAAGGCAAAGTCAACCTTCGGCCTGAGGCCAGCGTATGGTGGAGACAAGAGGGTCCCGATTCTTCACACCTTCCTGCCCCATGGGGCGAGCGCGGGGGTCGTCATCTCCGCACTGAAGGGAAGGTGGTTCGATACCATCAGATGGGTCGGAATGGCAGAGAGCGAAGAAGGGGTGGTCATGAAGTGGGTCACCGACGACGGCTCGGCCGTGGTCGACGCCAGGTTCGCTTCAGGACAACTCGATATCGAGGCCAGGGTGGTGAAGGAAGCCGACCTCCCGAAGGCCGTGCGGGCGGCCCATCAGCTCATGGGAAGGATTTCGAGGCTCTATTCAAGCGGAAGACCCGGAAGCAAGGTCATGATGATGCACATAGGGAACTTCAAGCCCTATGCGATGTGAGTAGATTAGGACCGAACCTGCTCAACAAGTAGCCGCCGTTTCTTACTGATGGCAGGTGATTGTGTCAAAATGACAGGAACAGAGGGAATGCAGCTCTTACAGTCTTTTTCAAACGCTGTGACCGAGCTGGCAGATAACGTAGCACCTTCAGTGGTGAACG
>DATDGE010000220.1:0-10347 GCA_036522255.1 Nitrososphaerales archaeon
TTCTATGGGCTTCTTCTCCGGCTTCGAGTATTTGTTGACACCTACGACGGAGTCCTTTCCTTCTTCAACCCGCTTGGAGAGCCTGTATGAGTTTTCCGCGATTTCCCTCTGAAGGTACCCCGTTTTGATCGCCTTCAGCAGCCCCCCCGCCGACTCGATTCTGTCGAAATACTTGTAGGCCTCTTCCTCCATCTGCTCGGTAAGCCACTCCACATAGTACGATCCCCCCAACGGGTCGATGACATTGGGTACCCCCGTTTCTTCGGCTATGATCTGTTGCGTCCTGAGCGCCACTTCAACTGCCTGTTCAGTCGGGAGGGCCCAGGCCTCGTCGTAGGAGTTGGTATGCAGGGACTGGGTCCCGCCAAGAACCGCAGCAAGCGCCTCGATCGCAGTCCTCACAACGTTGTTGAGCGGCTGCTGCCAGGTCAGGGACGCTCCAGAGGTCTGCGTGTGGAACCTCATCAACAGGCTTCTCTTGTCCTTCACTCCGTACTTCTCGCTCAGGACCCTGGCCCAGATCCTGCGAGCAGCCCTGAACTTCGCAATCTCCTCAAAGAAGTCCATGGTCGAGTTGAAGAAGAAGCTGAGTCGGGGGGCAAACTGCTCTACCTTCAGCCCCGCCTCGAGTCCTAGCTCGACATAGCCGAACCCATCGGCGAGAGTGAAAGCGAGCTCCTGGGCAGCGCTCGACCCTGCTTCACGTATGTGGTAGCCGCTTATGCTGATGTAGTTCCAGAGGGGCATCTCCTTGGTGCAGAAAACCATCAGGTCCCTCACAAGCCTGAGGTGAGCCTCCGGTGGATAGACCCATTCCTTCTGGGCGATGTACTCCTTGAGCATGTCAGCCTGGACCGTCCCCCTCAACCTTGTCAAGGGGACACCCTGTTTTTTCGCGACCCCGGCGTACATGCAGGTCAGGACGGTGGCGGGGGCGTTGATCGTCATCGAGGTGCTAACTTTCTCGAGGGGGATCCCTTCGAATATGACTTGCATGTCCTTCAAAGAAGAAACGTTGACACCGCACCTCCCCACCTCTCCGTGGGCCCTGGGATGGTCGCAGTCGTATCCATAGAGCGTGGGCATGTCGAAGGCAACGCTCAATCCCGTTTCGCCGTGCTCCAGGAGTAGCTTCAGTCTCTTGTTGGTATCCTCCGGCGTTCCATAGCCAGAGAACATCCTCATGGTCCAGGGCCTTCCCCTATACATCGTGGGGTGCACTCCTCTGAAGTATGGGAAGACCCCGGGGTATCCTTGGTCCGAATAATCGGCATCCGCCACGTCTGCGGGCGTGTAGATCGGCTTCACCGGAATCCCGGTGGAAGTCTGGAATTCTTGGCGTGCCTCAGGGAACTTCTCTGTCCATTCTCTGTAGATTTCTTCCTGCCACTGTTTCACCCCATTCCGTATATCGCTGACTGCCTTCTTGTCGTACAGGGAGCCTGCCTCAGCCCGCCTTTCGACCGCTTCCCGGGCTTTCCTCTTCCAGTAGGCATCTCGGCCCCCTCTGAGCATTGTGCGGACACGGCGCAACAGCCGAGAAATAAATCATGCCTCTAACCCATAAGAAAGGCTCGACAGACGGGACGCCCATAGCATTGAGGCTCTCTCAACTCGCTTCACGGCTGGGAAAGGGGGACAGGGTCGCTCTGGCGAAGGGGATTTCCATTGCGGAGAACGACCCCGACAGCGCCTCAAGGCTTCTTGCTCTTCTCAAACCCCCAGGCAGGGCGTTCGTCGTCGGAGTGACAGGTCCTCCGGGGACGGGGAAGAGCACCTTGGTTGACAGGCTGATCACCTCCTTTCGAAGGAAAGGGCTGAGAGTCGGCGTCATCGCCGTCGACCCGACCAGTCCGATCACCGGGGGCGCCCTTCTCGGGGACAGGATCAGGATGACTGGACACACTGCCGACAAAGACGTCTTCATCAGGAGTATGGCGTCAAGGGGCTGGACGGGAGGCCTGTCGAGGGCCACGTCGCAGGTCATCCGACTGTTGGACGCCGCAGGGTTCGACCTGGTGCTCCTGGAGACAGTGGGCATCGGCCAATCCGACATTGAAGTTGTCGGGGTTTCTCATGCCGTCGTCGTGGTGCTTATGCCAGGTCTGGGCGACGACATCCAGGTATCAAAGGCGGGACTGATGGAAGTAGGAGACGTCTATGTGGTCAACAAGTCAGACTTGGCTGGAGCGGATGCAATGATGGTGAGCCTTCTTGGACTCTTCCGAGGGAGCTCGCGCACCCCTACGGTCCTCAAGGTTTCAGCCCTGTCAGGAGAAGGAATCGACAAACTCGAGGGCGCCATCGAATCCATCCGCTCGAGGTTCACAAAAGGCAATCAAGACCTCAGACTGAAGAGCATCAAAGGAATGATTATCGAGACGGCGAGGTCCTCGGCGATGCAGAAGTTCGCAAGGGCATCAGACGTTCGCGCCGAAGGGCTTGCAAGGCAGGTTCTTGCCGGGAAAATGACCGTCGAAGCCGCCGCCGCGAAGCTGGAGAAGTAGGGCCTATCTTCGTTCGATTGGCGCGTACCCGAGGCCCGATGGCCCCACGTACGTTGAATCGGGCCTGATCAACTTGTTATCCTCGACCTGCTCGTTATAGTGCGCCATCCATCCGAAAGCTCTGCTCGCGGCAAAGATCGGGGTGTAGAGGGGAACCTCGACGCCGAGAAGATAGAAGATAGGCGCGGCGTAGTAATCGAGGTTCGGCGGTATTTTCTTTCTTTCCCACATCGCGCCCTCGATCGCATCACATAGTCGGTAAAGCCTGTCGTCTTCACCGCGCCTGGCGAGGATTTCCTTGAGATACTCCTTGCACAACCTTGCCCTCGGGTCGAAATCCTTGTAGACCCTGTGGCCGAAGCCTATCACCTTCTTCCCTTCTTTGAGCGCTCTATCCACAAACTCCGCGCCCTTGGACGGCTCTCGCACTTCGAGGAGCATCTTCATCGCCTCCTCGTTGGCTCCCCCGTGGAGGGGGCCCTTCAGAGCCGCCAGCCCCGCCGTCGCAGCCGCATAGGGGTCTGCCAATGTCGAAGCCACTACCCGGACGGTAAACGTCGACGCGTTCA
Organism: Nitrososphaerales archaeon; assembly: GCA_036522255.1. Lineage (GTDB taxonomy): Archaea > Thermoproteota > Nitrososphaeria > Nitrososphaerales > Gagatemarchaeaceae > UBA183. The sequence goes on from DATDGE010000220.1 coordinate 3,077, forward strand.
TATCGTGCTCCATGTAGAATATCAGGACCCTTTCGAAGACCCACTTCTCGTAGTCGCTCCCTTCTTTCTTGGTCAGCATCCGAAGTAACCTGTCTGAGAACTTCAACCTCCCGTCAGCCTCTTGCGGACGCTCGCCCCGGGGGACCCGGTTGCAATTCGCCGCGAGCACTGAGATTTTAGCCTCCAAAGACATCTGCTTTCCGTCAACTGTCTCCTCTCTGTCAATGCTTCCGAGTGACGAGACAGCCGTCCTAAGCGCGTCGATCGGATGTGCCTCCTTACCAAGTTCTCTCATGATCCCAAAGACGCTGTCTTCCACGCGGGCTCTTTCGCGCAACTCATGATTGAACCCCTCCAGTTCGTCCTTCCTTGGGAATGATCCGTTGAGGACCAGGAAGGCGGTCTCCTCGAAGCCGGCCTTGGCCGCCAACTCTGAAATCGGATAGCCTCGATAGAGGAGTGTTCCGTCAGCTTCGCTCTTTGAGATTTTTGTGTCTGTCACAGATACCCCCGCTAGCCCCTTGGGCACCCTGAGGTGCTGGGAGAAGCTGGTCATCTGGAGTTCCGCCGGAGGCGCCTCGCTGTCTCCATTGCCTTCTTGTCTGCTTCGTCGAACCTATTGTAGTCTATCAGGTCGTAGAATTCCTCCCTGGGCATGAGCGACCTAAGGAAGCCTTGTTGGGTCCCTTCGGCCTTCAATCGTGTGAGAGTGTCCTTTACAGTCTTCATCATCGCCCTGAACGCGGTGACTGGGAAGATCACGATATCGTACCCTAGTTCATCGAACTCGCTGACTGTCATGTAGGGTGTCTTTCCGAACTCCGTCATGTTGGCCATCAGCGGCAGGCTCACCTTCTTCCTGAACTCTCTGAATTCTTCCTTGCTCTCCAGCGCCTCGGGGAATATCAGGTCGGCGCCGGCCTTCGAGTAGACCCGGGCCCGTTCCAGGGCTGAATCGATTCCCTCCACCGACCTTGCGTCGGTCCGAGCGATGATCAGCAAATCCTTCCCTGCCGCCTCCCTCGCACTGATCAGTTTCTTTATCATCTCGTCCGCCTCGACCAGCTCTTTCCCCTCGAGGTGGCCGCACCGCTTTGGCAAAATCTGATCCTCGATGTGGACGGCCGCAGCCCCAGCCGCCTTCATCTCTTCGACTGTCCGAGCGACATTCAGGGCCTCCCCGAACCCTGTATCAGCGTCTACGATTAGCGGGACGTTCACCTTTGAAGTGACTTGCCGGGCGGCCCCCGCCACCTCGGTCAGCGTGGTGATCCCCAGGTCAGGGAGGGCGAGGAGGCTTGAGAATCCGGCCCCGGAGAAGTAAAGGGCTTTGAACCCTATTTTCTCGGCGACCTTCGCCACCGCAGGACTGAAGACCCCCGGGGCGACGACAATCCTCTCACCATCGACTAACTTCTTGAGCACTTCGCTCTGTTTGGCCATATCCTTCTGATTCCGAGCCCGCGGCACCCGATTTATGCCTGTCCCCAAGAATGACCTAAGGTCACAATTAAATTCCACGGCCCGCCCGCGGACGAGTGCTCGATTTCATAACTCACCAAGCGCCCAACCCCGTGATTTTCGTCCATGGCGCCGGAGGGAACAGCCTTCTATGGAATAGGACGCTAAACTACCTGTCGGGAGGCTCTCTGGCTGTCGCGATAGACCTCCCCGGACACCCTGCGGGGGAAATAACTTGCAAAACGGTGGATGACTATGCCAAGGCGGTCTCCGAATTCATCGCCGCGCGAGGAATCGAAAGGCCAGTGGTCTGCGGCCACTCGATGGGCGGCGCCGTCGCAATCGCCCTTGCCCTCTCTCACCCAGGCGATCTCGGAGGCCTGATTCTTGCGAGCACAGGAGCAAAGCTGGGAGTCGACCCTCTGATCTTGGACGGCCTCCGAGGCCAGCCCCTAAGGGCCGTGGAACAGCTCATAACTCCACGGAGTTTCAATTCGTTGGACCTCAGCCTGGGGAGGGAGGCCCGCGCTTCCCTCTCGATTTCCAATTTGGAAGTCTTTCTGAACGACTACCTCGCGTGCCAGAGCTTCGACGCCAGGCCTGACCTGCGACGAATCGAGACAAGGACACTCATCGTATGCGGAGACAAGGACAGGATGACGCCTCCGAAATGGTCGCACTATCTGAACGCGAATATCCTGAGCTCGCAGCTATATTTCGTGAAGGACTCAGGGCACATGCTCCCCCTGGAGAAGCCCGAGGCACTCGCGCGCGTCGTCCAATCTTTCCTCGCCGGTGTCACTCCGTGAACTCCTCGCCCCCTCTGGCTATCCTGGCCATCTCTCCGACCAGGGCGATCATCCCGTCCAGGGTCACCGAAGAAACTGGATAGAGGTCGGTTCCAAAGGAGAGCCGCTTTATGCTCCTGAACAACTCGGAATACAGAGAGTACTGCTCCCCGTCTTTGGTCCCGGCCAGAGCATCTTCGAAGACTCTCGTGTCCTTGCTCCATGCGATTATCCTCTTCACTCCGTCCCTGGCGATGTCCCTCTTGGTCAGGATGGTGATCTTCGGTATGTTAAGCCTCAGCCCCACAGATGCGGAAAGCAATGCGAGGGAGAGGAAGTTCGCGGGCGTGCTTGCGAGGAGGGGGTCGATGAGGAACAACAGGATTTTGGAGTCGGCTCTCATCTCGCTTACGATGAACCCCCCGCTTTCCCTGAACGCGAAGAGCTCCGTCTGACCAGGGGTGTCTACAATCACATTCTCAGCCTTGTGGGTATCGATCTCCTCCTGTAGGTCACCGATCTTAGTCGCCACGAGGTCAGCGGCAAGGATCAGAGCACCGTTCGGGCCGAGACCATAGTCCTCCATGACCTCCTGGAGCTGGATCCTCTCCCGGATGTCCACATCCGGGTCATAGGGAAGGTCCACGACGCCCGGGTCGAGGTTCACAGCGATGACATCTTCGCCTCTATTCACATACCAATTCTTCAGTGCCGCAGTTAGAAGCGATTTCCCCGAGCCAGCCGTGCCTGCAATGAATACCAGGTTCATGTCAACAATGACCTCGCTATTCTCCTGATCCCACGGTCGACCGTACGGTTCCGCCAATCTTTCCAACGGCTGATTCCATATCTTTGGCAATCTCCAATGCGGTCCTGTCCGTCCGCCTGGAGTCCTTCCCCACGACCGCTATGTCCAACTCGATTCGCGAAACTCCCTCCCTAATCCCCCTCGGGTGGGACTTGATGTACGCACCGGGATGGCGGCGAAGTTCCCCCCCGATGATTGGAGCCAGCGTAGACTCAAAAACCCCCTCGAGTTTGAGGGTCAGGTACTTTCTGTGAAGCTTCCCTATCTTCTTCTTGACTTCAGGCTCGACTGACCTTCGGAAGATGTCTCGCATCTCCACCGGAACCCCGGGAAGGCAATAGACTGCCGTGCGTCCGCCCATGAATCTTACTCCAGGGGCGGTCCCCGCCGCATTGAGGAGAGGTTCTGCTCCCACCGGTATCCGAGCCATCTTTTTCCTCGCAGGCGTCAGCTCTACTGATCCTAGACCTCTCTTTGCATAGTGCTCTCTGATCAGCTTGAGCGCGGCCCCGCTATGCCTCAACCCGACTCCCAGTCCAGAAGCAATCCCTTCAAGGGTCATGTCATCCGGAGTGGGTCCTAGTCCCCCAACGACAACCAAGAATTCGGGGGACCTCCCGAGAGCGCCCCTCAGTGCTGAGGAAATTTCGTTTAGGTCGTCGTCCACTGTGGTGACCATCTTGAGCATTGAGCCCATCCGGGCCATTCTCTTCCCCAACCAATGCGCGTTGGTGTTCAGGGTCCTGCCGATGAGGAGTTCCTTCCCCACCGCCAGCATCTCGACCCTGACCATGTCAAGCCGCTCCCGAGGCACGCTTAAAACGAGTACGAGCAATTTTGACCCGGATGAAGGCCCGCAGGAGGTATCCCACCAGACCGCTTGTTGGCGCCGGCGCCGTGATTCACCGTGGCCCAAAGGTCCTCCTCGTGAAGCGCAGATATCCCCCGAACCAAAGCAAATGGGCCCTTCCGGGAGGTCTCGTAGAGCTCGGGGAGAATGTCCAGGATGCGGCTGTCAGAGAAGTACTTGAGGAGACCGGGCTGAACGTGAAAATCGAAGGGTTGCTCGAGGTGCAGACCGACCTTCACACGGACGCGAAGTCAAGAATCGAGTACCACTACATCCTAGTCGACTACCTTGCCAGTCCCACGGGCGGGAAGCTCAGACTGAACCAGGAGTCTTCGGCCGCGGGGTGGTTCACCGCCCCTCGAACGAAGCGGTTGAAGACCACGGACGGCACCAAGGTTGTCCTCGACAATTACTTCAGGCACAGGCTCCGCTAGGCGCCCGAACTGGGAGCGCGCCAACAGGGTTGACTAGCTACTTTTCTTTATTTCCGCTGAGCCACCATTCAAGATAGTCGGCTTGCTGTCGAGAGCGCCTGCGTCTTTCATCCTCTTCAGGCGTCTTAGCCTTGAATCTCGCATCTGAAAGCTGGTCTCTGGTAAGGAACGCTCCACAACTCTTGCACCCGTATCGCTTTGTTGGCGCGTCGTACAACATTATTCCAACATGGCACTCGGGGCAGATTTGGTCCAACCGATTTCGCTCACCTTCCCCCTCCTCGTCTCCTTAACGCTTTCCCTCGAAAGAGGCGAATCAGAATTTCCCCGCAACTCGTTAAATAGCGACGGTGGGCGAGGCGGAATCGAGCGACAAGTGGCCGAAAAGCTGGTCCTCGCGGGCCCTGCTTCTGAGGAGCTGGGACGGTCCTTGGCTGAAAAGCTCGGATTTCGCCTCCTTGACGCCGAGTTCAAGGTCTTCCCCGACGGAGAGTCAAAGTTCACCACCAGCGACAAGGTCGCCGGCAAGAGCGTCTTTGTCGTCCAGTCGACATATCCGCCTGTGGACCAGCACATCTTCCAGCTTCTGTTGGCCTCTCATCAATTGAGCGAGCAGGGCGCAAAGGTGACGGCGGTCGTCCCCTACCTCGCCTATGCTAGGCAAGACAAGGAGTTCCTCCCTGGAGAAGGGGTCACGCTTGGCTTCCTGGCCCACCTCATGCGCCGCGCCGGAGTGCGCAGACTGGTCACCGTCGACATACACTCGGCTGAGGGCCTGTCTCTCTTCCCTTTCCCAGTCTACAGCGTCTCTGCCATACCCAATCTGGTAGAATACGTGAAAGAGAAATTGGACCTGAAAGACCCGGTTGTCATTTCTCCCGATTTCGGCGGGTCGAAGAGGACCGAGGCGTTCGCTCAGATCTACGGAGCCAAGTTCTTGCAGCTCAAGAAAACAAGGGACAAGACAAGCGGGGATGTGAGCATTGGGGATGCCAAACTCGACGTCGAAGGAAAGGAGGTCATTATACTGGACGACATAATCAGCACCGGGGGGACTGTCAAGGCGGCCTCGGAAGCCGTACTCAAACAGGGGGCCAAGAAGACCCTGGCTGTCTGTGTCCATGGGCTCTTCGTCGGGGACGCTCTGCAAAAGTTGGAGAAAGCCTCGGTGAATTCGATCCTATGCACGAACACAGTCCCAGGCAAATTCAGCATGGTCGACGTCTCGGAGGCCCTTGCGTCCCATCTCAGAACTCTTGAAGAATAAGACGTTCGTTCTCCTCTCGGGCGAAGGGACAAGCATACCGATGGCAGAAGCGAAGGCGCTCTTCCTTGCCTACGATGTCAGCTCGAATTTCGAAGCCCCGGAGCCGAAGGTACTGATAGCCGACTCGACCGCCGACCCTTTCCTTGTCGGCTCGCGCATCGCCTTCGCGAGACGGGTAGGTCCGATGTTCGTGGACGCAGCGGAAGCGCACGACATCCTTCGCGGCCTTCGCATCCGATTCAGATGTTACGACCTGGTCGATGGCATGGCCCCTCCCGACCCCGAGGACTACCTGCGAGGCATCGACGCCGTCGTAGACCTTCGCAACCCGGAGCGGGAGCTCACGCTCGTCCGCGGGGAAAAGGAATACTTGTCCGTCTCAGCTCCATTGGCCATGAAACAGGGATGGTCCCACCGACGCCCGCGCAGCCGCCCGTTCTTCCACCCTTCAGCGATCTTCCCTAAACTCTCTCGTGCCTTGGTAAATCTGAGCCGGTGCAAAGAAAACGAGTCCTTTCTTGACCCGTTCGCGGGGACCGGGAGTCTTGCCTTAGAAGCATCAATCATCGGGGCCCGGGTAATGGCCATTGACCTTTCCGAGAAGATGACGAGGGGCTCCCTCGCCAACATGAAACACTTTGGCCAGGACTGGCTGGGAGTCATGCGTGCGGATTCCGCCATATCGCCCATCACGAAGGTGGACGCCATCGCCACCGACGTCCCTTATGGAAGGGCATCCAGCACCCGCGGCCGCGGAACTCAAGAGATCATCGACCTGGCCCTCACCTCACTACCGAAAGCCTTGAAGAAAGGCTCGATGCTTGTCCTCATGCATCCCCAGATAGTCGGAGTGAAAAGCACCCCGGAGATGGAGGTCGAGGAAGAACACAATCTTTACGTTCATAAGCGACTGACAAGAACAATCACAGTCCTGAGGAGGAGATAGGGTCGGCCAAGCTTTCAGTCACATTCCTTGGGACGAGTTCCGCCGCTCCGACCAGGGACAGGGGTCTCCCCGCCATAGCCATTAGACGGGAAGGGGAGGTAATTCTGATGGACTGTGGTGAAGGGGTCCAGCGCCAGGTCTTGGAGCTCGGGATAGGGCTTGGAAAGGACATGACCATCCTTGTCACCCACCTGCACGGAGACCATGTGACGGGACTTCTGGGACTCCTCCAAACAATGAGCCTGGCCCAAAGGCGGAAGCCCCTCGACATTATCGGACCGCCAAAGCTCCTCAAATGGCTCAAGGTCACCTCAGACCTGCTGCAGATCGGGCTTACTTTCCCGATCAGATTCACGCAAGCGAAACCCGGGGCACTCTTGCGTACGGAAGGTTTCAAGGTCCGGGCTGCGAAGGCCCTTCATTCTGTCGAGGCCTACGCCTACGTCGTCGAAGAGCGGGCAAGGCCAGGCGTATTCTATCCCGAAAAAGCGAAGAAACTTGGAATCCCCGAGGGGAAACTATGGTCCAAACTCCAGAAGGGCCGGTCCGTCAAAGTTGACGGCAGGATCATCGAAGCCGCTCTGGTAACTGGCCCCACAAGGATGGGGAGGAAAATCGGCTACTCCGGCGACTCCCGTCCGGCCCCAAGACTGGCCCGTTTCTTCTCCGGGTGCGATCTCCTGATTTTCGATTCGACCTTCAGCGCCAAGGACAAGG
>DATDGE010000221.1:0-6881 GCA_036522255.1 Nitrososphaerales archaeon
CATTCCTTGCAGGGCGAATCAATCAGGGAGCCCTTACCTCCGCAGTTGTTGCAAACGGTGATCCTGACGAGCCGGGCGAACCCGGCCGACTGGACCTTCTGCACCTGCCCAGTCCCGCCGCACATCCCACACCGGCTTGGCGATGTCCCCGGTTTTGCTCCGCTGCCTTTGCAGGTCGGGCAGAGCTCGTTTCTTGGAATCTCAATCTCCTTGTCCGAGTCCTGAATCAGGTCTTCCAGATTCATTTCGAGGTGGTAAGTCAGGTCCTCTCCCCTTGTGGCCACCTGCTGCCGCACGCCTCCCCCGAAGAACTGGCCGAAGATTTCGTCGAAGCCGCCAAAGCCGCGGAAGAACTCCCCGAAATCGGCTCCGCGGAAAATGTCCTCCTGACTGTATCTCTGGTAGACGCCCTCCCTGCCGAAGGAGTCGTACTGCTTCCTCTTCTCGTCGTCAGAGAGCACCGCGTAGGCCTCAGAGATCTCCTTGAACCTCCCCTCGGCTTCCGGGGACTTGTTCCTGTCTGGGTGAAACTCCATGGCCAGCTTTCTGTACGTGTCTTTTATCTGGTCCTTCTTGGCCCCCTTCTGCACGCCGAGTACTTCGTAGTAGTCCTTGCCCGCCGTAGACCCTGCCCCCTACTTTCCTTCGTCCACTACCTTGTAGTCAGCATCGCTGACTCCGGACCCGTCCCCGGTCGGCCCTGGCTGGCTGGCCGCCCCCGGGGCTGCCTGCTGCCTCTGCGCCTGCTGGTAGACCGAAGCCCCGACCTCCTGAAGGACCTTCTTCAGGGCCTCGTTCTTCTCTCTGATGACCTCCAGGTCCTGGCCCTCGAGAGCCTTCCTCAGCTCCTGGGCCGCGGCGTCAAGCCTGTCCAGACTCGCCTTCTCCACCTTCCCTTCCAGGTCTCGCTTCGTCCTCTCCGTCGTGTAAAGTATCGAATCTGCCTCGTTCCTCAGCTCAGCCTGTTCCCTCTTCTTCTTGTCTTGGTCCGCGAAGGACTCGGCATCCTTGATGAGCTTCTCCTTCTCCTCCTTCGAGAGTTTCGTCGATGCGGTGATCGTGATCTTGTTCTCTTTCCCAGTCCCGAGGTCCTTGGCCCCCACGGTCAGGATCCCGTTGGCATCGATGTCGAAGGTCACTTCGACCTGCGGGACGTTCCGGGGAGCCGGAGGGATCCCGGTCAGGCTGAACATCCCAAGCGACACGTTGTCGGCAGCCATGCTCCTCTCCCCCTGCACCACGTGGATGGTGACAGCAGTCTGGAAGTCAGCGGCAGTGGTGAAGGTCTTGCTCCGCTTGGTCGGGATGGTCGCGTTCTTCTCGATCAAGTGTTCGGTTATCCCTCCCAAGGTCTCCACTCCCATCGAAAGCGGGGTCACGTCGAGGAGAAGTATGTCCTTGATGTCACCCGCAAGGACTGCCCCCTGAATCGCCGCGCCTATTGCCACGGCCTCCATGGGGTCGACTCCCCTTTCGGCTGGCTTCCCGGACACGTCTTCGACGAACTTTCTGACCAGGGGCATCCTCGTCATCCCGCCGATGAGAATCACCTTGTCAATCTGAGCAGGCGAAAGCTTCGCGTCGCTCATCACCTTCCGTATGGTCTGCTCGGTCTTCGATACGATGGGCTTGGCCACCTCTTCGAGCTTGGTCCTGGTCAGGGTGTAGTGCAGGTTCTTCGGCCCCGATGAGTCGCTGGCTATGAACGGCAGGTCTACGTCCGTTGAGGTCAGATTGGACAGCTGTATCTTCGCCTGTTCCGCGGCCTCTTTCAGCCTGGCCATCGCCGTCCTGTCCGAGGCCAGGTCTATCCCGGTCTTCGACCTGAAATCCTGGAGAAGGACCTGTATGATGGCGTTGTCAATATCAGTCCCCCCGGTCTGGGTGTCCCCGGACGTCGCAAGAACCTGAAAGACTCCCTTGCCAAACTCCATGATGGTCGCGTCGTGGGTCCCCCCGCCGAAGCTGAACACAAGGATCTTCATCTCCATCTCCGACTTGTCCAGCCCGTACGCCAGGGAAGCGGCCGTGGGCTCGTTGATTATCCTCACTACTTCGAGCCCGGCGATTTCCCCCGCGTCCTTGGTTGACTGACGCTGGTTGTCGTTAAAGTGCGCCGGGACGGTGATGACAGTCTTCTTGACGGGATACCCGAGGAACACCTCGGCGTCGTGCTTGATCTTCTGCAGGATGTATGAGCTCAATTGCTCCGGGGAGTATTCTTTGCCGTAGATCGTTACCCTGTAGTCTGTCCCCATCTTCCGCTTGATTTCGAATACTGTGCCATCGGGGTTTGTCACCGCCTGGCGCCTGGCCGGGTCTCCCACCAGAAGCTGGCCGTCCTTCGTGAACGCCACGACCGAGGGGAACATCTTCCCCGCCGGAGTTGCCCCCTCTGCGCTTGGAATGACCACCGGCCTTCCGCCCTCCACTACGGCCCCGGCTGAGTTGGTCGTTCCAAGGTCTATGCCTAGGATTTTCTCTCTGGGACTACTCACTCGCCTTCGCCTCCTCCTTGGCCTCCCTCGACCCCAATTCAACTTTTACCATGCTGGGCCTCAAAAGCTGGCCTCTGAAAGTGTAGCCGGGCCTTACCTCTTCCAAAACGAAGTCCTTCCCCGGGGTCTTCCCCTGCACCTTTTCCACGGCCTCGTGGAGAGACGGGTCGAAGGGCATCCCGACGGATTCAATGCGCTCCACCCCCACTGACTCGAGCGCCGCCTCCAGGTTCCTCTTCACCATCCCCAACCCTTCGATAATCTCACCGCCGGACTTCCCCTTCTGCGCGTGTTTGACCGCAAGTTCCATCTCGTCCTGGACGGTCAGAAGCTTGACGACAAGCGTCCTTGCCAGAGACTCCCCGGCCTCTTTCATCTCCTTCTCCATCCTTTTTCTGTTGTTTTCAAGGTCCGCCTGCATGTACTTGAGACGGGTCAGGAGCTCCTCGTTCCGCTTCCTCTCATGCGCAATCTCACGCTTGAGCGTCTCCACTACTGCTTCCGGAGCATCCCCTGCAGCCTGTCCTTCTTCAGATTCCAATCGATTTCACCATGTTGTTACGGCAGGAATTTTCCAGCGCGCCGTTCCAAGCCTATAAATTTTCCATCATTCTAGGTGACGCGTGGCCGAGTCCGACGAGTCCAGGAAAATGGAGGAGCATCTCCTCCACAAAGAACGGGAAAGCAGGTACCTCCGGAAGGATTCCGACAACCGTAAGGTGCTCGAGGGGGTCTTTGACAGGGCCACCATGCTCGCTGTCGAGGACCTGATTGCCCGGAAGAACCTCGGAGACCTGAACGGGGTCGTCAGCGCGGGCAAGGAGGCCATGGTCTTCTACGGCGTGGACCAGGAGGGCCGACCCGTAGCGGTCAAGATCTACCTGATTTCGGCCTCAGATTTTCGAAAGCGCCTCGGCTACATCGCCGGGGACAGGAGGTTCGGGAGGCTCCCGTCGGGGTCGAGAGACACCATCTTCCTTTGGACAAGAAAGGAGTTCAAGAATCTCCAACTGGCAGATTCTGTCGGTGTGAGGGTCCCCAAGCCCATCGCGTTCCACAAGAACATCCTCGTGATGGAATATGTGGGCACTCCCCCCGCCTCCGCCCCCCTCTTTGCAGAAGCTGAGGTGGACGAGTCCGACTACGACTGGACGTTCAAAACGATCGGGACTCTCTGGAGGAAGGCCAAGCTGGTGCACGCTGACCTGTCCGAGTTCAACGTGTTCAAGACAGAGAAGGAGAATGTCCTGTTCGACATGGGCTCCGCCGTCCTCGCATCCCACCCACAGGCCGAGGAATTCCTGAAACGCGACGTCTCCAACATGGTGAGGTTCTTTAGGAAGCGCGGCATAGTCAAAGTGGACGCTGATCATTGGATGGAGAAACTGTCTCGATGAGCTTCGAACAGGTCGTGAGGATACCCGTCGAGCGGGTGGGCGCGGTCATCGGGAAGGAAGGGACCACAAAGAAATTCCTCGAGGGGGACCTTGGGGTCAAGCTGAATGTGGACAGCAAGGAAGGCCTGGTGACCCTGAAGTCAGAATCCGCCCTCAACGCGGACCCTTTCACAGCCACCAGAGTCATCGAAGCAATAGGCCGCGGTTTCTCCCCTCAGCGGGCGAGGCGCCTCAAAGACGAAGGGACAACGATGGAGGTGATCGACCTCCGCGACTACGCTGGGAGGAGCGTGAACTCCCTTGAGAGGATAAGAGGAAGGGTCATCGGCCTGAAGGGGAAGTCGAGGAGGGTCATCGAAGAGCTCACGGCCTGCCACCTTTCGGTGTACGGCAGGACGGTGTCCATCATCGGCGATGCCACCGAAGTACAGCTCGCGTCCCAGGCTGTCAGGTCGCTCGCAACCGGGAGCCAGCACAAGAATGTCTACAACACTCTGCAAAAGGCGAGGACCAAGCGAAAGGTGGAGAAGATGTTCCTTTGGGAAGGCTCCTCCCCGGAGGCCCTGGCTGAAAAAATGCGAAAACTTGGACATTAACCTATATCCGGTTCGAACCCATACCTGCGGGGCGGGCCGGGTCCGCGCTGCACAAGAGGAAATATTACATTTGAGGAGTCGAACAAAGGACGACCGCGTGAAGAAAGTGGTGGAAACTGAGTAGCAAAACTACGTTTGCAGAAATTTCGCCATCGGAATTTTTCTATCGCAACCGCGACCTTGCGGGGTTCACCAACCCAGCCCGGGCGCTCTACATGGCGGTCAGGGAGCTCGTGGAGAATTCGATGGACGCGGCCGAGCTCCTCGGGGTACCCCCGGACACCTACGTTAGGCTTGTCGCCGAGAATCCCAACACCGAGATGCCAGACCCGAAGGCCTACCGCCTGACCGTCATCGACAACGGCCCTGGAGTCGCCCCCCAGCACGTCCCAAGCGCGTTCGGGAAGGTCTTCTACGGCTCGAAGTACGTCCTAAGGCAGTCCCGAGGGATGTTCGGGCTCGGCGGGACGATGGCCATACTCTACGGTCAGATCACGACAAACAAGCCAGTCACCATCACCACCTCCCCCGACGGCAAAAGGAAGTACGGATTTCAGATGATGATTGACATCGGCGAGAACAGGCCCCTGGTCCTCAAGCGGTTCAACAGCGATGCCAACGGGACCACGGGGACGCGGGTCGACCTCACCCTGGAGGGGGACTACCTGCGCGCGTCCCAAAAAATCGCCGACTACTTCAAGCAGACAGCGATGGTGGCAAGCTACGCCAACCTGACATTAGTCGACCCAGCTGGCCAGCTTTCGTTCTACGAACGGGCCACAACCACGATGCCCGTCGCCCCAAAGGAAACCCTCCCGCATCCATACGGGGTCGACGTCGAGGCCCTCAAGCGCATCATCAAACTTTCTCAGGAGCACGACATGAAGTCGTTCATGGTCACCAACTTCCACCGGGTCGGGGACAAGATTGCGACAAAGTTCCTCGAATTCGCGGGGATCAATCCGAAGCTTCCCCCGAAGCGACTGAATAACAACCAGATTGTTTCCATCGTGGACGCCCTCCAGCGCTTCCCTGATTTCCTCCAGCCAGATGCGGCGGTGCTTTCTCCCATCGGCGAGGACATACTCCTTACGGGGATGAACAAGGAGCTGCACCCAGAGTTTGCCACAGTTGTGGATAGGCCCCCGTCCTCCTACTCGGGCTTCCCTTTTCTAGTCGAGGTGGGGGTGGCCTACGGGGGAAAGGTCCTTCAGCCCAATACCAAACTGTTCAGGTTCGCCAATAGGATCCCGCTCCTTTATGACGAGAGCAGCGACGTCAGCTTCGAAGTTCTCAACGAAGAGGTGGACTGGCGGAGGTACCATGTCCCGCAGGATGCCCCCGTGGGTGTGATAACCCACATTGCAAGCACCAGAATCCCGTACAAGACAGTCGGCAAGGAGTACATAGCCGACAGGCCAGAGATTCAGAGGGAGATCAGGAACGCAGTCAGGGAGGCCCTCAGGCGCCTTGGAATATTCCTCTCGAAGAAGGGGAGCGCCGAGGCTGTGCAGAGGAAGATGAACATCTATGGAAAGTACCTTCCACTGATTGCCCAGTTCTCCACCGAGCTTGCGGGTGCCAAGAAACCTCCGAACTACCAAAAGCTCATCGGCGAGGGAGGAGAGGTGGCTGTGGAGGCTGGGGAAGAATCTGCGACAGAAATGGAAGAGCAGACTGACGAGACCGCGGCCACGGCCACCAAGGACATATCAATTGCCCAAAAAACAATCGACGAGTACGGCGGAAAGTAGGCAGTCCTCTGCCCAGGCCCTGCTGAAGAGCCTGGGGGAGAGCGTCTATACGGACCTCGACGAGGGCCGGTTCCCTAGCCTTACTCTCGCCAGCCGCTCCGTCCGCAACATCGTCTACGACAAGAAGCTGCAGCAGTTCGTGCTCGGCCCCACCACCGTAAAGAAATCATCAGGGAACATCAAGCACATCCGCCCCTTCACCCAGCTCGTCTGGCTCGCCTACTTCGCGAAGAAGCTGGTTGATGAGAAGCGCACATCTACACTGAGGGACGTGTTCTACTCCGCCCAGGCCTTCAACGTAGAGTTCCAGGACCAGGCCGAATCGGACGAACTGATCACCGACCTGGAAGTCCTCATGCAGATGGCCAGGGAGGGGATGAACATCTACCCCGAAGAAAGGAGCGCCATCTTTGGGAACATGACCATCGAATACACGGTCCCCGGCTACGAGGGAAAGAGGGCCGACCTCTCGGCAAACCCTGACGGTGTCATGATAGGTCCTGCGCTGACCACCGCCCAATTCGTGGACACCGATGCCGAAATGGTCCTCGCCATAGAGAAGGGCGGCCTGTTCACCCGCTTCGCCGAGGAGAGGGTGCACCAGAAGTACAAGGCAATCCTCATCAACACCGCCGG